>JBAWCX010000185.1:0-7820 GCA_049590495.1 Binatus sp. (SeqCode) | reverse complement strand
GCCCTAACCCCTTCCCATAGTGGGAAGGGGAACCGGTCGCGGAGAGCCAAACCCTTCCCTCGAGGGACTTGCAACAATCGCCCGCAAGAAGCATGTGATCAACTTGCCAGGCGCGACAGGGCGCGGATCGTTACTTGAATCGCGGGCAGGGTTGGCGGCGCTAGCGTTTTCAGTTCGTCGAGGAGGCGCGCGGCTTCTGCGAAGCGATTGGCGCGAACTTGCTTCAACTGCTCGATCGATTCGTCGACACTTAGCTCGCGATTGTCGGCGCAAGCGTCGAGCACGGCGCGGCTGAGCGCGATGCGCGCGGCGCGAAGTTCGGTGGCGAGTTCGTTGGCGGCGCGCCGCTCCCAGCGGTCGTCGGTGTCGATCGATTGGAGCGCTTCTTCGAGAAATGTGAAGTTGAGTTGCCCGCTCAGCCGGAAGTACGCCTGCGCAGCTTTGGAGGGTTCGATTTCGCGGGCAAAACTCAGGCTCAGCACGCTCAGAATGTGATCGGCGAACGCAAGCCGGGCGAGTCCATGCGCCAGCTCGCCGTCCAGGACATCGCTGCGAAGCTCGCGATAGAGGCGCTCGAAGCGATCGCGCTCGGCGCCCGTCAGCATCGTCTCGAAGACGCCGCATAGCATTTCGAATGCCGGCTTGAAGCGGGTCACTGCGGCGCCGATCGAAGTGGCGGGCTCGAGTTCGCTGAGCGCCCATCCTGTCGCGCTGCGGGATGCGCGTTCGAGCGCGAGAAATGCGCCGAGCTCCGATTCGGCCGCGATGGTCGCGGCGTTGCGCTTGAGCTCGCCGGCGCGTTCGTGAATCGAAAGCACGTCGGCCGCGATCACCCATGCACGAACCACGTCCTCAGCCGCGACGCCACGATCGCGCACGTGGCCGAACACGAAAGTCGAGCCCGCCAGATCGACGAGTTCATTGACGGCACGAGTCGCGATCAGCTCATGACGCAGGCGATGCGCACCGATGTCGGCGTGCTCGGCAAGCGAGGGCGGGAAGTACGGCTGCAGGAAACGTCCGACGAGGTACGAGTCGTCGACCAGCACTGTGGCTTCAAGGCGCTGGATGAGATCGATCTTGGTGTAGGCTGTCGCGAGCGCCAGCTCGGGCCGGGTCAGCCCAGGGTAACGCGCGTGGCGATCGTGCAGGGCGTCGCGCGGCGGCATCGCAGGCTCCATCCCGGTGAGGATGCCGCGATCCACGATGGCCTGGAGATGGTCGCGGAATTCGGTCAAGTGCGTACGGCTGCGCAGCTGTTCGAGACTGAGCGACAGCACCTGGTCGCGATTGTCGGCGATAACGCGGTCGGCGACTTCGTCGGCGCATGCGGCGAGCGCGCGGTTGCGAGCGTCGAAGGTGAGCTCGCCGCGCGCGACGGCGGGCTCGAGCAGAATCTTGAGATTGACCTCATGATCGGACATATCGACGCCGGCAGAGTTGTCGATCGCGTCGGTGTTGATGCGCCCGCCGGCGAGCGCGTACTCGATGCGCGCCTTCTGGGTGAAGCCGAGGTTGCCGCCTTCGACTACAATTTTCGCGCGAAGTTCAGGGGCGGTGATTCGGCACGCGTCGTTGGCGTGGTCGGCGACTTCGACGTCGGTCTCGGCGGTCGCGCGGACGTAGGTGCCGATGCCGCCGTTGTAAAACAGATCGACGGGCGCGCGCAGAATGCATTGAATCAACGACTCGCCGTCGAGCGCGTCGGCGTCGCAGCCGTGCGCGGCGCGCGCGTGTGCACTCAGCTCGATTCGTTTCTGGCCGCGGCGGAAAACGCCGCCGCCTGAACTGATGAGCGCGGGATTGTAGTCCGCCCAACTCGAGCGCGGCAAATCGTAGAGCCGTTTGCGTTCGTCGAAGCTGGCTGCGGGGTCGGGATCGGGATCGATGAAGATGTGGCGATGATCGAAGGCGGCGATGAGCTTCAAGTTGCGCGAGCGCAGCAGGCCGTTGCCGAACACGTCGCCCGACATGTCGCCGATGCCAAACATCGTGATCGGCGCGCCGCGGTCGGGGTCGCGGCCCATCTCGCGCAGATGCCGGCGCGCGGATTCCCACGCGCCGCGCGCCGTGATCGCCATCTTCTTGTGGTCGTAGCCGTGCTCGCCGCCCGACGCGAACGCGTCGCCGAGCCAGAAGCCGCGCTCGATGGCGATTTGATTGGCGATGTCGGAGAAACTCGCCGTGCCCTTGTCGGCGGCCACGACCAGATACGGACCGTCGTTGTCGAGCACCCGCACGCGAGCGGGATGCACTGGGCCGGCGTCGGTGAGGTTGTCGGTAAGATCGAGCATCGCGTGGATGAGCGTCCGGTACGCCTCGACGCCGTCGCGCGGATCCGGCTGATGGCGCGCGCGCGGCTTGACGATGAAGCCGCCCTTGGCGCCGAACGGCACGATGATCGCGTTCTTCACGGTCTGGGTCTTCATCAGATCGAGAATCTCGGTGCGGTAATCGTCAGGCCGGTCGCTGAAGCGAATACCGCCGCGCGCGATGCGCCCGTGCCGCAGATGGCATCCTTCCATGCGCGGACTGTTGACGTGAATTTCGTAGAGCGGCGCGGTGTCGGGCAGCCCGGTGATGCGCGCGCTTTCGAACTTAAGCGCGATGTAAGGATCGGGCGAGGGCACGGCGCAGAAAAAATTGGTGCGCAGGGTCGCCTCGACCAGCGATAGCAGCGCGCGGGCGGTGCGATCGTCGACAATATTTTCGATTGGCACGAGGCGAGCGAGATAGGCTTCGCGCAACTCCGCGATTTTCTCCGGCGTGGCGGGATTGTCGAACGACAGGCGCGCGGTGAACAGCTCGAACAGCAACCTGGCGAGTTCGGGATAGAGCAACAGAACGCGCTGCAAGCCGAGACGCGCGGGCGCCAGGCGCATCTGGAACGCGGCGACGAGATACGCGCGCAGCAGTGCGACCTCGCGCCAGGCGAGTCCCGCGGTAAGAGTGACGGCATTGAGGGCATCGTCCGCGGCCAATCCGTTGCGCACGGCGGCGATTGCGTCGGCAACCAGCGCGGCGCCGGGAAATTTCGCGAACGTTTGCGAGTTGGGCCCCTGCACGGAGAAAACCTGCAAGTAGGCGCGCGTCACTTTGCCGTCGGTGCGCCGGCGAAGCTCGTGAGCGTCCTCCGACAGCACCTCGATGCCGAAATTCTGCAACGTGGGCATCAGGTCGGAGAGCATCGGAGCGTCGCCGAGCCCGACAATCCGGATGTCGCTGCGGCTCTCGCCGGCGTGGTCGTCAGACGCGTGAGGGCCGGCCTCGACGATGAAATCGCGGCCGCTTGCGATCAGCGCTTCGACGTCTTCGATGTCGCCGACTGCGCGCGCGACGTCAATTGCGGCCTGGTAGTCGGCGCTGAAGGCACCGGTCCATCGCTCTGCGAGCTCGCGTCCGCGGGCGGGTCCGAATTTTTCGATCAACCGCTCCTGCAACCGATCGTCCCATCGCCTGGCGAGCTCCGCGATGGCGGTCTCGAGACCGCGGATTACCGAAGTCTTCGGCGGATCGGCGAAGAAACAGAAATGGAGGCGCGCCGTGTAGCCCTCGCCCAGCGCCAGGTAGAAATAAACCAGGGTGCCGTGAAGCGCGGTCGCGAGCACGTCCTGGATGCGCCGGCTGAGCTCGGCGGAGCCGGCGTCGCGCGGTATCACGACCATCGCGATCACGTTGCCGTGGCGCAAGTCGGGCGCAACGAAGAGCCGCACCGAGGCCTCGCTCTTGACGTCGAGAATGAGGCGCAACTGCGCGCGCAGTTCGGCGACGGGCGCGCGAAAGAGCTCGTCCTTGGGAAAGCTGTTGAACGCGGAAACGATTTCCTTGTAGTCGTGCGAGCCCGGTACGGCGCCCTCAAGCTCGAGCACTTCGCGCAACTTCGCGCGCAGCACCGGAATGTGTTGCGCCTCCTCCGCGTAGGCCTTGGAGGTGAACAGCCCGACGAAATTGTCGAACGCGGCGACGCGCCCGAATGTGTCGGCGCGTCGAATCGAGACGCTGTCCATCGGGCGGCGGCGATGCACGTGCGATTCGGCGCGCGTCTTGCCGATCACCAGCGGCGGCCCTTCGAAGAAGAGTCTGCGGCGCGCGGGCGAGAGTTCGTCGAGCGGGACCGAGCTGCGAAATCGCGACTCGTCGTGCTCGCGCATGATGCCGAGTTCAGTGCCGGGATCGAGCACGAATCGGGCGGCGCCGTCGTCTTCGCTGACGAGAGAACGGCGAAAGCCGAGGAACACGAAACCGCCCTGGATGAGCCAGCGCAGGAGGTCGCGGACCTCGATCAGTTCGCGGATCGGCGCGGTTTCCTCGCAGATCTGCAGCGCGCGGCCGGTCATCTCGTCGAAGTCGCCGGTCGCCTCCTGGACCTCGGTTAGAATCGCGATGACGTCGCGCTCGATTTGCCGCGCCTGCTCGGGCGTGGGCGTCAGCTCGAGCTCGGCGTGCAGGAACGACTCACCGCGCTCGGTGGAAACCGACTGCTCGAACGACGCGATCCGCCCTTCCCGGTCGCGAGTAACTTTGTAGATGGGATGGAGAATCGTGCGAACCGTTGCGCCGAGATGGTGGAAATATTCGAGCAGGCTGTCGACGATGAACGGGCAGTCGGTGGTCACGGTCTCGACGACGGCGAGCGTGTCGTGGTCGTCACCCGGGACGGATTCGACTCGCGCGATGACGGGCTCGGTGCGGACCGAAAAGAATTCGAACGCCGACTGCACGAGCGCGAGCCGCCGCTTGGCCGGGACACGCTCGCGATGGTCGGCGGACTCGCGCGCGAAGAGCCGCGCGGCGAAGACGGATACAAGAGGAGCGGAATCGGCGGGAAGATTCCTGTCAATTAGTTCGCGGAGTTCGGTCTCGATCGGCAAGGTGTCACCAGGTGAGAGCGCGGATAGGATGGCGCGGCCAGGTGCCGCGCGGATCAATTATAAGGCGCGTCGCGCGGCTTGCGTAGGGGGAATAAACTCGGGCGTGTTTGTTGTATGCCGGAGATCGAGATCAGCGCGATGACGTTCGGCCCTTTCGGCGTCGGCCGTCAGGATGGCAAAGCTGTGATGGTTCCCGGCGCGGTGGTGGGCGACAAGCTGGATGTCGAGATAGTTTCAGCGCGCCGGGACTACGCAGTCGCGAAGATTCGCGAAATCGTCCGCGCCAGTGCCGAGCGCCGCGTGGCGCCGTGTCCGTATCTGCCGCGATGCGGCGGATGCGACTGGCAGCATGTCGATTACGACGCGCAAGTGCGGTTCAAGGGTGAGGTCGTCGCGCGCGAGCTCGGCCATGCGCTGGGAATCGAGATCGATCCGGCGGGACTCGTCGAGCCTGCGCCGGCGGAGTTCGGCTATCGGTCGAGAATCCGGCTCAGGGTCGGCGCCAAAGGTGTGCTTGGATTTTACGAGGCTGGCAGCAACACGATCGTCGAGATCGATTCATGCATGGTCGCCGAGGCGGGCATCCGGATGCCGCTGCATCTGGCACGCTCGCTTGGCAAGCGCGTCGAAGAGATCGAAGTGGTACGCGACGACGCGCGCGAAGTCCAGGTTGCGCATCTGAAGAAGCAGACGACCGAAGAGGACCTCAGGCGCGCGCGCAATGTGCTCGAATCTGACGGCGAGATTGCTGGAATCGTGCTGCGATCGGGCGCGCATCGTGCGACTGTGGGCGATACCGCGATTGCGATCGAGCTCGAGGACGGACTTTCGATCGAAGTGGATGCCGATCTGTTCAGCCAGGTGAATCGCGCGCAGAACCGCAAGCTGATCGCGACCGTGATGGAGATGGCGGCGATTCACGACTCACTGGCAGTGCTCGATTTGTTTTGTGGAGCGGGTAACTTCAGTCTGCCGGCGGCGCGGCGCGGCGCGCGCTTGACGGGAGTGGATGCTGACGCGGGCGCAATCGCGGCTGCGGCGCGCAATGCGGAGCGCCTGAAGTTTCGCGATGCACAATTCGTTGCGATGAAGGCGTCGGCGACGGCGGACTTTCTGCATCGCGCGCGTTATCGCCCCGACGTCATAATGCTCGATCCGCCGCGCACCGGCGCGCTCGATCTGATGGATCCGATCATCAAACTGCGCGCGGCGAGCATCATCTATGTATCGTGCGACGTGACGACGCTGGCCCGCGATCTGCGCGTGCTAGCTGGCGCGGGATACAAAATCAAGCGTGTGCGCGGGTTCGATTTTTTTCCTAACACGCATCATGTTGAGATCGCGGTGCACGCGCTATTGACTTAGATCGTCGTGCATTCTTAGAGTAATTGAGTGGTCGATTCCCGCATCCTCCCGCCAGAGGGTTGATCAAAGAGATGCCCAAGCAGGAAAAGGAAAAGCTCCCGAGGCCGAAGATTACGATCATCCCGGGCCGCGGGGTGGCGCAGACAATCAATTATTTGCTTGAGGACCGGGACGACCTCGAATGGATTATCGCGGTCGGGCGTACGAAGAACGGCGAGCTGTTCTTCTACGATACCGGCGGCGACATCGTCGAGGATCTCGGCACGCTCGAGTATCTGAAGGCGCGAATCGTGCGCGCCCACTTCGGCGACGAGTACGAATAAGCCGTAACCTTCTCTTTTCTCAGTCTTCGAATTCTTCCAGAGGCGGACGCGCGTAGATGACTCCGTCCTCGATTTCGGTCATCACCCGGTAAAGAGATTTCCCGCATGCGGTCGGCGGACCCGCGATACATTCGCCGCTTGCCGGCTCGTAGTAGGCGTTGTGCGTCTGGCACATCAGGTAGCGGCCGTCTTCCGCGAAAAACTGATTGTCGACCCAGTCCATCGCCATCGGCACATGCCGGCATCGATTGACGTAGGCGTGGAACTCGCCGCCGAAGTTGATCAGAAAGCATTCCTCGTCGGCGCCGCGAATCGGCAGCATAAACTTCAGCGACTCGCCGGGCGCGAGCGCGTCGGTGCGCGCGACTTTGTAGCGAGCCCGCGCGGGCGAATCCTTGCGTCGCGGATGAGATCGAGTCAGAGCGGCGCGGCGTCGATGTTGATCGGACATAACGATTGAAAGGGATTTTCGCGCGCGGACTTCCTGTCAGCTTGCCGCAGTTTGTCAAAGCCCATAGCATCTGTAAACGCACCGCCCAGGAGCCTGCCACTTTCTCTAGGATTTAGATTTCGCGATGGAAAATCCAAAGGTTCGCGCCGTCGAGGCTTTCCCCGTCGAGCAGCAGGATCAGACGCTGATCTGTTTGCGCGATCCGAGCGGGCTGGCGCCCGAGCCGATCATGCTCGGGATGGGCGCGTATTTCATCGTGACTTTGTTCGACGGCCAGATGTCGCTGAGGGATATTCAGGCCGCATTTGCGAAGCGCTTTGGCGAAATGATCCCGCTCGAGAAGCTCGACGAACTGATCGTGGCGCTGGATCGCGCATATTTTCTCGACTCGCCCGCATTTCACGAGCGCGAGCGGCGCGTGCGTGAGGAATTTCTCGCCAGTCCCGAGCGTCCCGCGGCGCTGGCCGGCCTCTGCTACGAGAAAGACCCGGCCAAGCTGCGACTCGAGCTCGCGGCATTCTTCGATCCGCCCGAAGGACCCGGCCGCGTACCCACGAAGAAAAACTTGGCGCCGCTCCCGGGCCTGATCGCGCCTCATATAGATCCCCGCCGGGGCGCCGCCGCCTACGCGCACGCGTACCACGAGCTGATGGCGCACGAGCCGCCCGAGCTGGTCGTGATACTGGGAACCTCGCACTACGGCGCGGGGCCCGAGCTGTTCAGCGCGACGCGCAAGAACTACGCGACGCCGTTCGGCGCGGTCGAGACCGATGGCGCGTTCATCGATCGGCTCGCAGCGCGCTACGACGG
>JBAWCX010000184.1:0-8247 GCA_049590495.1 Binatus sp. (SeqCode) | reverse complement strand
ATCGTACTCATTCTGATTATCGCCGCCGGCGCCGGAACGGGCCTGGTTTCCATTGGTGTCCTGATTCAGTGGAGCCTGCGCAAGGCGCGCCCGTTGCGTCCCCTGCAAGTTGAATCAGCGCCCGAAGTCGAATCAGCGCCGGAGGTCGAGCTTCCGCCGCCCGAGCAACTCACTACCGAGCCGGCGCCCGAAATCGCCGAGCCTCCAGCGTCCGAGCCGCAACCCGTCGCGCCACCGCCGCCTACAGTTCGCGAGCCGGTGCGAATCGGACTCGGTCTGCGCAAGACGCGCGAAAACTTCCTCGCGCGTATCAGGGCCGCGCTGACCGGCAGCGCAAAAATCGACGAAATATACGAGGGCCTCGAGGAAGCGCTGATCGCCGCCGACGTTGGCGTCGACGCGAGCATGAAGATTACCTCCGCAGTCCGCGCGAAGCTCGGCAACGACAATCGCCCCGACGCTATCCGCGACGCACTCAAGGCCGAAATCGCCGCGATCATGATGTCCGCCGATCGCGCGCCCGCAGACTCTGGCGATGCGCCGCTGGTTATCATGCTGGTAGGCGTCAACGGCGTCGGCAAAACGACGACTGTCGCGAAACTTGCCGCACGGCTCAAGGCCGAGCGTGGCAGCGTGATCGTTGCGGCGGCGGATACTTTTCGCGCGGCCGCAATTGAGCAGCTCGAGGTGTGGTGCGACCGCGCCGGCGCCGACATCATCAAGCAATCGCAAGGCTCGGATCCCGCCGCGGTTGCCTTCGACGCGGTCAAGGCCGCCGTCGCGCGCAAGACGCGCACAGTGCTGATAGATACCGCCGGCCGTCTGCAGACCAAGGTCAATTTGATGGAGGAGCTCAAGAAAATTGCCCGCGTGGTCGCTCGCGAGTTGCCCGACGCGCCGCATGAGACGTGGCTGGTGCTCGACGCCAACACGGGTCAGAATGCGCTCAGCCAGGCGGCGATTTTTGGCGACGCGGTCCCTCTCACCGGGGTGGTGCTGGCCAAGCTCGACAGCACGGCGAAGGGTGGCGTGGTGGTCGCGGTGGCGGCGCGGCTCAAGATTCCGGTGCGGTTCGTGGGATTGGGCGAGGCGATCGAGGATTTGCGCGAGTTCGACGCGCGCGAATTTGTCGACGCGTTGTTTGCAAGTGACGACGCAGGAGAGCAGAGTTCGAGCGGCTCTTATGCAGCTTGACAGGCCAGTTTATCGAAAATTAAACTAAAGGTAGAAGATTTTCCCTCATGGCGACAGATGTCTTAAAACAACTAGACGAGCGAATTCAGGCTTCGGTGGCGCGTATCCAGCAATTGCGCAAGGAAAATGAGCAACTCGCGCAGAAGCTCGCGGAAGCTGAAAAAAGGTATGCGGATGCGGCCGGCCAGGTGAAGCAGTTGAGCGCCGAGCGTCTACAGCATGAAAACGAGCGCAACGACGTGCGAAGCAGGATCGAAAAAATCCTCACCCGCTTCGACGGGATCGATCTTGGATAGATTATGAAGGGCGTCAACGTCCAGATCATGGGACAAAGCCTGACTGTCGCCAGCGATGCGGGTGACGAGTGGATCAGGACCCTGGCCGAGACGGTGGACGGGAAGATCAAGGATATCCGCGCCGGGAGCCAGACTATCAATTCAGTCAATCTGGCAATCCTGGCTGCGTTAAATTTCGCCGAGGAGCTCGAACACCTGCGCCGGGAGCATCAGGAGCTGGTGGATCGAATCGCGGCGATGAATAAACGGCTGACCGCAGCCATCGACGGCGAATGACGATGAGCATCAATCGTCGTGACGGCGCGCGGCATCCGAGAGGTGACCGATTTCGGACGGGGGCGGGAATTGTGGATCTCGATAGTGGCCTAAACGCGGTGCTTACCAGCTTGAGGCCCGTGCAATATTTTTCAACCGCAACAAAGGCTTTCGCGATAGAGAGTTTCGCGGATACAGGCCGGCTGTCAGCCGGTTCGAGAACGACAACGACACGCGCGCGTGACGGCGACGAAACGGCGCAATCGACGAGCAGTTAGACCCGCTCCCGCCATGGCAACGACTATGGCGGATGAAAAGAAAAATCTTCGCGCGATCATGATCGCATGCCGCGACGCGCTCCCCGGTGGGCGCGCGGCGGCGTCGTCGCTGATTGTCGAGCAGCAATTGCTCGCGAGCGAGCTATACCGCGACGCGACCGCCGTTGTCCTTTACGCCGCTGTCGGCAACGAAGTCTCGACCGACCGCATCCTGGCTGACGCATTGCGATTGGGGCGCGCGGTCTTCTATCCGCGCGTCGACGTTGCAACCGGCACGATCGTCGCGCGACGGGTTCGCGATTGCTCCGAGCTCGTCTGCGGTGCCTACGGAATCCTCGAGCCGTACGATTCGTTGGAGCCGCTCGACAGCAAAAAGTTCGCGAAAGTTCTGGTCTGTGTTCCCGGCGTTGCCTTCGGACTCGAAGGTCAGCGGCTGGGCCGTGGCGGGGGTCACTATGATCGTTTCATCGGCCAACTCGGCCGCGAAGCGATCACTGTGGGGCTCGCTTACTCATTCCAGCTGCTCGATCGAATCCCCGAGACGGGACTCGACCGGCGGCTTAACTTCATTGTGACCGAGTCCGCCGTTCATCGGGCCTGCGAAGCGCCACTGCCAGCCCGCCGAACACGGACGAAGGAGGTAAACCCGGGTGGCACTAATCACCGCAATCCTGGGATTCATAGTTGGTGGCGCGGTCTTTTTCATTTGGGGAATAACGAAACAGCGTAAGGACGCCGTTAACCTGGAGGCCGCGCGCGCTCAGGCCGAGGAAATAACCAAGGAGGCTCAAAAACGGAGCCAGTTAGTAGTAAAGGAGGCTGAACTCAAGGCGAAAGATATGGTGGTCGGCGCCAAGGCCGACGCCGAACGCGAGATGCGCGATCGCAGGCGCGAAATTGCTGCGATCGAACAGAAGCTCGAAGCTCGCGAGGAGACTTTCGAAAAACGCCAGGAAGCATTCGAGCGGCGCGAAGCCGATCTCAACCGGCGCGACCAGAGTCTGCGCGCACGCGAGAAGAGTCTCACCGACAAGGAAGAAGTGCTGCAGGCGCATATCGATGAGGCTCGCACCAAGCTCGAAGCCGTCGCCGGCCTGACCCGCGAGGAAGCCAAGCGCTCGCTGATGGACGAGATGATCGGGCAGGCGCGCACCGACGCCGCCAAGCACATCCGAATCGTCGAGGAAGAGGCGCGCGAGGAGGCCGACCGCCGCGCCAAGCGAGTCGTCGCGATCGCGATCGAGCGGCTGGCCGGCGAGTTCGTCGCCGAGCGCACGGTATCTGTGCTCGCGCTTCCCAACGACGAGATGAAGGGCCGCATCATCGGTCGCGAAGGCCGCAACATCCGTGCGATCGAGGCTGCCACCGGCGTCGATATAATTATCGACGACACTCCGGAGGCGGTCGTAATTTCGTGCCACAACCCGATTCGCCGCGAGATCGCGCGCGTCGCACTTCAGCAGCTCATCTCGGACGGCCGCATCCATCCAGGGCGTATCGAGGAAGTCGTGCGCAAAGCCGAGCAGCAGGTCGAGGAATCGATTCGCGAGGCCGGCCAGCGCGCGATTATCGAGGTAGGCGTGCACGGAATCCATCCTGAGCTGGTCAAGCTGCTCGGGATGCTGAAGTATCGCTACAGCTATGCGCAGAACGTGCTGATGCATTCGATCGAAGCCGCGTTCATCTGCGGCGCGATGGCGGCCGAGCTGGGGCTCAACGAAAAGCAGGCCCGCCGCGCCGCCCTGCTGCACGATATCGGCAAAGCGCTGACGCATGAGGTCGAAGGCTCGCACGCGCTGATTGGCGGCGAGATCGCGCGCAAGTACGGCGAGTCGGCGAAAATAGTAAACGCGATCGCGGCGCATCACGAGGAAGTCAAAGCCGAGACGATTCTCGCGCCGCTCGTCGATGCTGCAGATGCGCTCTCAGGCGCGCGTCCGGGAGCGCGGCGCGAAGTGCTCGAGAGCTACGTCAAGCGGCTCGAAGATCTCGAGACGATCGCCAAGTCGTTCAAGGGCGTCGAGAAATGCTTCGCTGTGCAGGCGGGGCGCGAGATGCGCGTGATCGTCGAGCCGTCGCAGATCTCTGACGAGGACACCTCGATGCTGGCGCGCGACGTCGCGCGCAAAATCGAAACCGACATGACGTATCCGGGCCAGATTCGGGTCACCGTCATCCGCGAGACGCGCGCAACGGAGCTCGCGAAATAGCACCGGATTGATTCCGGTTCCCCTTCCACTAGGGGAAGGGATCAGGGGTTAGGTTCCGAAGGCCCGATCGCAGAGATGCGGTCGGGCCTTCGTGCTTTACGGTTGCGGTGTTGTCATGCAGTTATACACCTGTCAACCTGAAGGGGAGATGCGAGTCATTTTTTTCTCTCTCGCGCTCTTCGGTTTGATGGGATGCAGCACCTGGGAGGGGGTCCAGGACGATCCTGCCAATCATCAGAGGATCGTGACAGCTGCCGCCCGCGGTCTCGACGCATGCCAGTCCCGCCTGGATGAGCTCGCGCAGGCGAACGTCACGATGCTGGAGAACAACCGGCAGCTTATGCTGACCATCTTCAGCTTCGGCTATGTACCGTCCTATGTTTGCGTCGGCACAGTCCCGTACGACGGCTCCGATGCGCCGGCAGGCTCGAGCAACCACTAGAAAAGGGGTTCCCGGATATGTCTCTACGTCTCAGGCAGATACTGCTCGTCTTGTGCTTCGTCTCCGGCTGTTCCGTATACATGGAGGCAACGCGTCCAACGCCGGTCGATCTGGCGAAGTTCAATCCCGGTGACAGCCGCTCCTCCGTCACGCAGGAGCTGGGCGCGCCGGTCACTACGAGCAAAGGGGCAGGCGGCACTAGCTGCGACTTATACCTGCTGTACACCAAGGGCTACGGGGTCGCGGGTAAGGCACCGATAGCAGTCGGCGAACTCGCAGCCGATTTCTTCACGATAGGCCTGGCAGAGATCATCCTGTCGCCCACCGAGGCTGTCACCAGAAACGAAAAGAGGACCGTATGGTTCTGCTACCAGAATGACGCGCTCTTAAACGTGACCGTAAAGAGTGCGGCGGCCGAGGCGTCGACGTCCGCGACGCCGACACCGTCCCCAACGTCCATGAGTTCGTCTCTGGCCCCTTCTCTCGAGTCCACGCCGGCACCATCCGAAAGCTCCACTCCGACAGCCCTCGCCACACCTGTGCCGTCAAATCCTGCGACTGCGGTACCAACAATAACCGCGACTCCGTCGGCTGGCGAACAGTAAACAGTAAACAGTAAACAGTATCAGTGAATTTCCAGCCGGAGGCCCGATCGCTTGAACGCAGTCGGGCCTTCGTGCGTTAGCGCGACGCTTCCGTTAACGTTCTTCAGGTCGCAAATGTTTGAAGCCGAACGGATCGCCGGGACTGATTTCGAACCCGATCGACTGATCGAGTTTCTCAGGCCGCCATTTCGCAAATTCGAATTCTCTACGCCGATGAGCACAGCGCACGCCGCCAGGATTCTCGAGGAGATCGTCGAGCCGCCGCGCAAGTGGGGATGGCCGACTTCCAGCAAGCGCGGATTTTTTGAGGGCAGGGTGGCCGGCCCCCGCTTCAAAATACATCGCATCATCAGACACCAGAATTCATTCCTGCCAATTATCGAAGGGAACTTCCGGCGCGACGGCTTGCGAACCATCGTGACCATCAACATGCGCCCGGTGTGGCCGGTGGTGCCTTTCTGGATCGGCATAATAATCTTCCTGGCGTGGAGTTCCGTAAGCGTCGATTCAGTGGTGGCCGGGCCCTTTGGCGTTAGAATGGCGGTGATCGCGATGACGGCCTTCATCTATCTCGTCGCGACCATACCGTTCGCCATCGAGGTGCGAATCGCGATGAAATGCCTGTTGGAACTTCTACGCGCCGGACCTGCTCCTTTGTCGTCCTGACCGAAGCGAGCAGCGCGTTCGTTTGTGTGTCATCCTGAGGACCCGAGCAACGCGAGGGGAGGAAGGACCTCGGACAGCGGCGCGTAAGCGCCGCCGGTACCGGTTCTGAAATCGCGAAGCGGTCCTTGCTGTTGTCGTCGTCGCGCAAGAGTCAACCGTTCTCATTTGATGCAGCAACTCAAAACCGGAACCGGCTTCGCGTGCGCGAAGCTGTCCGGAGGCCAGAAGCCACCAGCCGCTCGCGTTGCTCGCTTCGTCAGGATGACAAGACAGGCCCCGCGTAATGTTCTGACTCCTCTTCCCGCTTTACCCCCCTCGAACTCAGCAGCTATCATCGCACCACGATGCCCACGACGCGCGAAGTCCTCGATGCGACCATCGCATTGGAAAAACAAAGCATGGCTCTGTATGCGCGCTTCGCGAAAATCTTTGCGAGCGAGCCGGCCTTGCAGGATTTCTGGTTCGGGATGGCGCGTGATGAAGCGCGCCATGTCGGCGCGCTGGACCTGGTGACCACGGTGCTCGACCAGGAGGAGATGCTCGACAAGCCCAGTCCCATCTCGCTCGAAGACGCGACTATCGTGCGGCTGCGCGCGCTGCTCGAAAAATCCCGCCGCGACGCAACGCCCGGCATCAAGCTCGATCGCGCGCTCGAGATTGCGCTCGAAGTCGAAGAAACCGAACTCGAAGATCTCGTCTCGGATCTGCTGAAGGCTCTGCAGGCGCCCGATGAGTACGAGCGATGCCTGCGCCTGCTCGTCCACGACCTCGGCGAGCTCAGCTACATGATCGAACGCCACTCGGCCAACCCCGCGCTGCTCTCCCGATGCGACGCGCTGGTAAATCGTCACGCCGAGACGCTCCGCCACACGGCAATCAGGTAGCGCCGCGCGCGGGATGCGGTGGCGCGCGCGATGGCCGTTGGTTATATTTCAGGGCTGCGCTGAGGAGTGGCCAAATTGGTAAGGCACCTGACTCTGGATCAGGCGATTGCAGGTTCGAGTCCTGCCTCCTCAGCCAACGATTTCCGCACGGCGCGCCGTCGAGTGCGCGCGCGACGATGGTCCCATCGTCTAGTGGTTAGGACACCGGCCTCTCACGTCGGGAACGCGGGTTCGACTCCCGCTGGGATCACCAAATGAAATCAAGGGGTTGCGCGGTCCAGATGAAGACGGTCGATCGCTTGGGGCCAAATTGGTGCCATCTTCTGATCTCCTCGACGCGCTCTTGCCCAAGACGACATTGTTCACCGCAGCCTTGAGGTAGCTGTCGGACAGGTGCGAGTAGCGCAATGTCATTCGCGGGTCCCTATGCCCGAGCAACGCCTGCAGGCCTCGACCCTGCACTCCCGACATCGCCTGATAACTGGCGAAGGTGTGCCGGGTATCATGCAAACGCAAATCTTCGAGCCCCGCACGCTTCACTGCCCGATGAAAGGCCATCGTCACCTGATGCGGTTTGAATGGGAAGAGCCGACCATCATCGATGCGCGCCGGCAGCGACTTCAGAGCTTCGTATGCGGCATCGTTCAGGTAGACATGGCGCGGCTCACCGTTCTTGGTTTCATCGAGAGAGGCGACCCGGTTGCTCCAATCGATTGAACGCCTCGAGAGAGACAAGATTTCGTTGCGCCGCATCCCGGTGTTGAGTGCGACAACGATGAATGACCGAAGGTACCCCTTGGTAAGCTCGGCGGGCGACGCTTCGAAGTCGCAAGCCGCCAGCAGGCGATCGACTTCGTCGAGGCTGAGAAAGCGGGTGCGGCCTGCAGGCTCCTTGAGTGGCCTTAGACCCTCGACCAAACGACCTTGATTGTCGAGGAATGGATTTCGGCCGAGAAACTCCCAAGCGGCGGCCCGCCGCAACATGTGCTTAAGCACGGTCATCTCACGGTTCACCGTTGAAGCTTGGGCATCGGTGGCGAGACGGCCGGACACGTACTTCTCTGCAGCCGCCGCCGTAATGCTTCGCAGTCGTCCGGGAAAGGCTGGCTTCAGGTGATTTTCGATGGCACCCAGAAACCTTTCGCGGGTCGTGGGCTTCAGATTGTGCGCGATTCGTTCAAGCCAGACATCTGCAAATTCGGCAAAAGTGATGGGTGAATCGTCGATTACTCCCAAATGCTCCCGCCGCGCGACACTGCCGAGCATGCCGTCCAGAATTTCTCTCGCGACGCGCTTGTTGGGACCGATTTTCTTTCTGCGGCGCACGCCACGTGCATCTCTGAAGTCGATCCACCAGGCTCTGTGCCTTTGAAAAACTCTGCTCACGTTCGAGCCTCCACTTAGTCAACGTGCGGAT
>JBAWCX010000183.1:0-2247 GCA_049590495.1 Binatus sp. (SeqCode) | reverse complement strand
GTGTAACTCTGTGTCGAATATTGCTGATTGCGGAGGATAGATGAGACCAACATCCAACTCGGCCGGAGTCACCTGCTCCGCCACCGCGCGAGCGGCAGCTATGAACATCTCATCCGTGACGCGCTTTGCTTGAGTCGCGTACACGGCTAGACCTATCGCGGGAAAGATGTACACATTGTTTCCCTGCCCTGGCACGAAAGTCCGGTCGCCGAATCGCACCGGAGGAAAAGGGCTCCCGCTTGCGAATATCGCGCGGCCTTGCGACCAGCGGTAGGCCTCCTCCGCGGTGCATTCCAGATGCGAGGTAGGATTCGAGTAGGGGAAGATAATGGGACGCCGATTAACTCTCGCCATGGCCTCGATCACGCGTTGATTGAAGGCCTTGGCTACGGTGCTGACACCTATGATAGCTATGGGCTTGATCGACTCAATCGCTTCGACGAAGTCCTTGGTCGGCGCGTGGCGATGTGCGTATGGCTTCTGGAAGTCAAGCAGGTCCTTGCGCGTGGATTCCAGCAGTCCGTTCACATCGAACATCCCGATCCGGGCGCGCGCCTCTTCGAATGACAGTCCCTCCGACGCCATCACCTGGGTCAGCAGATCGGCGATGCCAGTTCCGGCAGAGCCTGCCCCAAGAAACAGGAACCTATGTTCGGAGAGTTTGCCTCCCGCTATACGCATCGCGCCGAACAGTCCGGCCAGGGCGACCGCCGCGGTGCCCTGCATGTCGTCGTTGAAGCAGCAGACTTTGTCGCGATAACGGTTAAGCAAACGGACCGCGTCGACTCCGGCCCAATCCTCGAACTGGATACAGCAGTTCGGGAACTCTTCCTGGACCGTAGTGACGAATTCGTCGACGAACTCGTCTAACTCTGCGATTGCCGGGCGCGCCTGGCGAAGTCCTAAATAGAGCGGATCGCGCAGGAGCGCCTCGTTGTTGGTGCCACAGTCGATAAGTATGGGAAGTGAGTACCGGGGCGGGATGCCGGCGCATGCGGTATATAGCGACAGCTTTCCGATCGGGATGCCCATTCCGTTAGCGCCCAGATCGCCGAGCCCAAGAATTCGCTCACCGCTGGTAACTACAATGAAGCGTACATCGCGCCGCGGCCAGTTCTTTAGCACTTCCCGAACCCGGCCTTTGCGCTTGATCGACAGGTAAAGACCCTTCGAGCGGCGGAGAATATGGCCAAACTGCAGGCATGCCTCGCCGACGGTCGGCGTATAGACGAGTGGCAAGAACTGCGCCGGGTCGGACATCAGCACACGATAAAAAAGTGTTTCGTCGGTATCCTGCAGTTGCGACAAGTAGATGTACTTTTCCAGATCGTTGGGCTTTTTTGACAACTGAAGGTGCACCCGCTGGATCTGGGTCTCCTCGGAATCGATCCCCTCCGGTAGTAGGCCAAGCAGGCCTAGCGCCTCGCGCTCAGACTCGGTGAACGCAGTGGACTTATTCAGTTGCGGATCGCGTAGAAGCGCCAACCCGCGCAATGTAGTTGCCATGTTGCCGGCCTCGTTGTTAGCCGTCACGTCCAATTTTTCCGGCTACGTAGGGATGGACCACCTTCGCCGGATAGACGACGCGGTCGAACAGCTCCTCCGTCACGAAGCCGAGCTCTTGAAGATCTACTCCGCGACGCCGAGGCGCCCGATTGGTGCGTTGATAAAGTACGTGACGCTCGAATCCGAAAGCGTGATCGGCATTGCCAGTCTCCTTTCTGGTTTGAACGGTTGTCCACCCAGCTCGAAAACCAAACCGACGCCCGAACGGGATTCCGCTTGGATTTTACCAAATTGGTAGCTTGAGAAAATCGATCTCTGTGTTCAACTCAGGGTTGCTCGTGCAAGTCGAGCGCAGGACCTCAAAACGTCCGCTTCCTCGCGGGTCGCCGGCAGATCGGCCGGTTTGATTGCGGCGGCTACTAGCAGGAATTGTTCGAAGGTCATTCCGAGTTGGCGAAAGCCGCCTTGACAGAAAATGAACGCGTAGAACTCCAGCATTTCATCGCGGATGATCAAGGGCAGAGAGGGCGGTGTTAGCGCTTCAGGAAAGGCGCGTGGTTCACGGACGGGGACCGCGCGGGCGGGCACGATCCGAGGCTGTGGCGGCGGATCGATCACCTTGAGTGATGAAGACCGCGAGGAGTTGGTTTGAACTAGTGCGCCCATGCTATTCACCTTCCACTCACTTGTTGTGCGGGGGCCAGGACGAATTCTGTCCCACGCAACGGCAGGGGTAGTTTC
>JBAWCX010000182.1:0-9997 GCA_049590495.1 Binatus sp. (SeqCode) | reverse complement strand
ACGTACAGTTCTGCTCGGGATCGAGCACCTCGAGCAGCGCCGACGACGGATCGCCGCGGAAGTCGGTCGACATCTTGTCCACTTCGTCGAACAGCAGCACGGGGTTGGACGATCCGGCCTTGCGAATCGACTGGATCACCTTGCCGGGCAGCGCGCCGATGTAAGTTCTGCGATGCCCGCGGATTTCGGCCTCGTCGCGCACACCGCCCAGCGACACGCGCACGAATTTGCGTCCGGTCGCGCGCGCCACCGACTTGCCCAGCGACGTCTTGCCGACGCCCGGAGGTCCGACCAGGCACAGAATAGGGCCCTTCATCTGGCCGACCAGCGTCTCGACCGCCAGGTACTCGAGGATGCGCTGTTTGACCTTATCCAGCCCGTAGTGATCTTCCTCGAGAACGCGCTCAGCTTCCTTGATGTCGAGCTTGTCCTCGGTGTACTCGAACCACGGCAGCGACAGGAACCAGTCGAGGTAGTTGCGCACGACGGTGGCCTCAGCCGACATCGGCGACATCATCTTGAGCTTCTTGATCTCGCGCTCGCACTTCTCGCGCGCCTCGGCCGGCATTTTTTTCTGCCGCAGTTTCTCTTCCAACTCCTGGATCTCGTTCTTGAATTCGTCCTTCTCGCCGAGCTCCTTCTGAATCGCGCGCATCTGCTCGTTGAGGTAGTACTCCTTGGACGTCTTCTCCATCTGCTTCTTGACGCGCGAGCGGATGCGTTTCTCGACCTCGAGGATTTCCAGCTCCGAGCGCATGTAGCCGAGAATCTTCTCGAGCCGTTCGGCCGGGTTGGTCGATTCGAGCAATGCCTGCTTGTCTTCGAGCTTGATGCCGAGATGTCCGACCAGCTTGTCGGCCAGGAACGCGGGATCGTCGACCGCGGCGATCGACGTCACCATCTCGGGCGGGATCTTCTTGTTGAGCCGCGCGTAGTTGTCGAAGGTCGAGACCACCGAGCGCATCAGCGCCTCGACCTCGGTCGAGCGATCGCTGACTTCCTCGATCTCCTCAGCCTCGACTTGGAAATATTCCTCGTCGGCGACGTAGCGGATCACGCGCGCGCGCTTCTTGCCTTCGACCAGCGCCTTCACTGTCCCGTCGGGGAGGCGCAGCAGCTGCACGACCACGCCGAGCGTGCCAACCGCGTACAGGTCGCCGGGCGCGGGCTCGGCCACCTTGGGGTCCTTCTGCGTCACCAGCAGGATCGGCGTCTTCTTGGCCTCGGCGGCTTCCAGAGCCTTGATGGACTTCTGGCGGCCGACGAAGATTGGATAGACTTCGTGTGGGAATACGATCAGTTCGCGCAACGGGAACAGTGGCACCACGTTCGTCGTTGCATCGCGATTATCTTTCTTGTCATTGCGAAAAAGCATCTTGTACTTCTCAAAGCTCCCGAGCTATGCGGTTTCGGCGGTCTTTTGATAGACCAGCAGCGGCTGCTCCTTCTGAGTAACCACTTCCTCCGAGATTAACACCTCCTTGATATTGGGTTGGGACGGGATTTCGTACATCAGGTCCACCATGATCGCTTCCATGATGGCGCGCAGTCCGCGAGCGCCGGACTTGCGCTTGAGCGCCTCGCGCGCGATCGCACGCAGCGCCCCCTGCGTGAATTTCAGGTGGACGTTCTCCATGTCGAAGAGTTTCTGATACTGGCGCACCAGCGCGTTCTTGGGCTCGGTGAGAATCCGCACCAGCGCTTCCTCGTCCAACTCGCCGAGCGTCGCGATGACGGGCAGGCGGCCGACGAATTCCGGAATCAAGCCAAACTTGAGCAAGTCCTCCGGCTGCACTTCGTACAGCAGCTCGGAGACGGTCTTGGGATCGCGATGCGTCAAATCGGCGCGAAAGCCCATCGTCTTGCCCGAGATGCGCCGCCGGATGATGTCGTCCAGTCCGACGAACGCGCCGCCGCAGATGAACAGGATGTTGGTCGTGTCGACCTGCAGAAACTCCTGCTGCGGATGCTTGCGGCCGCCCTTGGGCGGCACCGAGGCCATCGTGCCCTCGATTATCTTCAGCAGCGCCTGCTGGACGCCTTCGCCCGACACGTCGCGCGTGATCGACGGGTTGTCACCCTTGCGCGCGATCTTGTCGATCTCGTCGATGTACACGATGCCGCGCTGGCATCGCTCGATGTCGTAATCGGCGTTCTGCAGCAGCGACAGTATGATGTTCTCGACGTCCTCGCCGACGTAGCCGGCCTCGGTCAGCGAAGTGGCATCGGCGATGGTAAACGGAACCTGTAAAAAGCGCGCGAGCGTCTGCGCCAGCAGGGTCTTGCCGACGCCGGTCGGGCCAATCAGCAGGATGTTGGATTTCTGCAGCTCGACGTCGCCCGTCACCATCTGCGAGTCGATTCGTTTGTAATGGTTGTGGACCGCGACCGAGAGGATTTTCTTGGCGCGCTCCTGTCCGATCACGTACTGGTCGAGCACCCGCTTGATTTCGGCGGGCTTGGGCACCGCGGAGCTTTGGCTGAACGCTTCTTCGCTGTCAGTCTCCTCGGCGATTATGTCGTTACATAGGTCGATGCATTCGTCGCAAATATAAACGGTTGGGCCGGCAATCAGCTTTCGAACTTCGTCCTGGCTCTTGCCGCAAAACGAGCAAACCAGGTTGCCCGAGCGGTCGTCATGCTTGGCCATACTGCCTCCCGCGGCTCACTTGGACGGCCTTCGGCTAACGATTACCTCATCAATCAGCCCGTATTCAACCGCTTGTTCCGGCGACATGAAGTAGTCGCGATCGGTGTCCTTCTCAATCTTACGCAGATTCTGCCCCGTATGCTTCATTATGATGTTGTTGATTTCCTCCCGCGCGTGCAAAATTTCCTTCGCGTGTATCTCGAGGTCGCTCGCCTGACCCTGCATCCCGCCGAGCGGCTGATGCAGGATGATTCGCGAATGCGGCAGCGCATAGCGCCGTCCCTTCGCACCCGCCAGCAGCATAATCGCGGCCATGCTGGCGGCCTGTCCCAGGCACAGCGTCGACACCGGCGGCCGGATGAACTCCATCGTGTCGTAAATCGCCATCCCGGCGGTCACCGACCCGCCCGGCGAGTTGATATAGAAGTTGATTTCTTTTTCAGGATCTTCGGATTCGAGGAACAGGAACTGCGCCGTGACCAGGTTGGCCACGTCGTCGTTGATTTCAGTGCCGAGAAAGACGATGCGATCCTTGAGCAAGCGAGAGTAGATGTCGTACGCCCGCTCTCCGCGCCCGGTCTGCTCAACGACCATCGGTACCAGATTGCTCATACCTCCGACCCGCGCCACAGCCAGGATCCGACGACAATTGAGAGTAGGCCGCTGACGCCTTCAAATTGTAACGTCTGGGAAATGGTCGAGCAACCGCGTTTGGCGCCGAACTGTGTAGCAACGATGCTAATTCGGCTCTGATGCACCGTTTTCACGCTTGACTCGGCTCAAAATAAATTAACGCCCGCGGAGAATCTGCGGAATCGAAGCAGAAGCCGACGAAATCCAAAATAGTAGTGCGCCGACGGATCGGATAATCTTCGGCGACCACATGAAGACGGCATTGACTATCCTTCTGACGACAATCCTCGCGTTTGCGACGGTCGCCTTCAGTGGGCAGAAGATCCAGGACATCCCGTGGGACGAGGCCAATATCAAAAGGCTC
Source organism: Binatus sp. (SeqCode) (assembly GCA_049590495.1). Classification (GTDB taxonomy): domain Bacteria; phylum Desulfobacterota; class Binatia; order Binatales; family Binataceae; genus Binatus. The sequence goes on along the minus strand of JBAWCX010000182.1, from coordinate 6,350 downwards.
CGGGCAGTCGACAAACCGGAGGTCTTAAGTTTCTTCAACGAGGATCTTTCGCCGGGTGAACGCTACAGCGAATCCGATTTCGATTTCTTCGAGCACCATTGGTATCCAGCAGGTGGTGGTAAATACGAACTGGCGATTACTTCCCAGTCCGGTCCAGACATTGGGTATTTGACGTTCTATTGGCAGGATGCGCCCGGAAAGATCAGATCTCAGGAATTCGCCCGCGCAGGGGATGCCAGCGACTCGTGGTACTGGGAGGAGAACGGCCCGGACGTCATCGACGTGAACGGCGACGGCGTTCCCGAGGTAATCGACTTAGATGATATCGACAATCACCCGCCACCGCAGCGAACGAAGTTCATTCCCGGCGGGATGTGGCCCCGGGTTTATCGATTGCGGGATGGAAAGTACGTCGAAGCGAGCCGCGACTTTCCAGCCTTCTACGACAAGACAGTCTTCCCAATGATCGACAAGGCGATGGCGAAGGCGCAGCAGGACTTCAAGGATGTCCAGACATCAATACTGGCTCCCAACATTGATCCAAACGAATTGCGCAAGGAAGCACGCAGGCAGCTGGAACGGACTTTGGCGGGCTTGATTATGTGCCGTGACAAGATCCTGCGCGTGCTCGGACGCGATCCGAATGCCGGACTGGCACAGGCGCGGGAGTGGATGAGCAATCCCGACCCCGTGATGGTCGATAATGCCAGAGTGGTGTTTCAGGACATCGGAGGGCATGACGAAGAGGTGCGTGCGGCGAGGCTTGCAACGGATCGGGCATCGAAAAACTGGCCGAACAAGGCTTGGTAGAGCGGGGCTGCGCCGCGCCGAATCCGACGTTGCACGCTTGCAGCTCGAGCCGCAGAACCCTCACCTACCGGCCGCGTTGCGTCCGGCCGCCTCTCCCGTAAACCGAACGGGCGAGGTATCGGATGCCGCGGCGGCCAGAGGGATTCAGCTACTTCGGCTCGGATTGCGCCTCTTCGCGCGGCTCAGCCGGAGCGTCTTCGCGCTTGGCGCGGCTTAGGATGAAGTCGAGCGCCTTCTCGCGGCGCATCGTTTGGCGCAGCGCCTCGCGATTTTCTTCTTTGCGATAGAACTCCGCGGCGCGGTCGCGATTGCGCCCGCTCTGCGTGACGATTTCCGCCACCCGCTCGCCCAGCTCTTCGTCATTGATCTCGATTTTTTCCTGCTCGGCGAGCGCGTCGACGATTAGCGCCGTGCGTGCACGCTTCTCGGCCCGCGTCTTCAGGTCCTCGGCACTCTGCTTGACGCGCTCGCTGGCATCCTCATGCGACAGGCCGCCAGCTTCGAGCGTCTGATGCAGCTCGGATTCCATCGCGCTCAGCTCGCGCGCGACCAGCGACTCGGGCAGCTCGACCGGGTTGCGCTCGATCACGAGATCGAGCAATCCCTGCCGAGCGCGCGCGTTGGCTTCCTGCTCAGCATGTGCGAGCAGCTCTTTGCGGACGCGGGTGCGAAACGCCTCGAGGGTTTCGTCGCCGAGGTCCTTGGCGAAGTCGTCGTCGACGGTCGGCAGCTCGCGCCGGTAGATCTCTTTGGGCGTCGCGCGCCATTCGATCGTCTTGCCGGCCAGCTCTTTCTGGCTGTAGTCGGCCGCGTAGGTTTTCGAGGTCCTGTTCTCCTTGCCAATCTCCGAGCCCTTGAGCACTTCGAACACGCCGTGCGCGAGCGCGCGCTCGGAGACCTCGACCAGCCGATCTTCGGTCTTCGTGCTCGACAGGGGCTTGCCGTCCTCGAACGCCTCGATCGAGGCGAGCGCGTAGTCGCCGTCCTGGACGACGGTGCGATCCTCGACCTTCTTGAGCGTTCCCTGCCGCTCGCGAAATCGCGCGATCGCCTCTTCGACCTGCTCGTCGGTGACCTCGGCCTTTGACTCGGGCACCTTGAGACCCTCGTAGTCCTTGACCTCGATTTTCGGGCGCAGGTCGAAGGTGGCGCTGAACTTGAGCGCGAGGTCTTTCTGCAGGTCGGTCTGTTCGGTGACGATTTCGGGCGCGACCACGGGCTTGAGGTCGTGCTCCTCGAGCGCCTTTTTGGTGTATTCCTCGACGAGGCGCTGAACGACCTCGCCGCGGACCTGTTCGCCGAAGAATCGCTCGAGCAGATTGCGTGGCGCATGGCCGGGGCGAAAGCCCTTAAGCACCACGCCGCGTTTGAGTTCGTTGTAGGCGCGATCCAGCTCGCTCTTGATTTCGTCGGGCTCGACTTCAATCGTAAGTTTGCGCCGGAGACTGTTGGGCTCTTCGATATTTACATTCATGGCGATTGAACTTTACAGATAAACATACGGCGGTCGTGCGGATCAACCGAGGAAGCCAAAATGGCGACGAGGCTGGGTGTCATTCTTCGCTCTTCGCGCCGACTTTGTGCCTTCTCTTTGTGTCATCTCTTTTGTGTCATCTTATTTTTATGTCTTCTCTTTGTGTCGTCTTATTTTTGTGTCATCCCGAGCGAAGCCGAGGGACCCCGGATCTTTCTCGACGTCGAGACAGGTCGACTACACTTGGGGCCAGCGAAGCTGAGCTGCTCCGATGGGGAGTTTGCCGATTCGCACATTCCCGCATCGAGGTATGTTCCCTGCGCTTGCGCGATCCGCGGTTAGCGAGCCGAGCGCGGTCATCCGCCGTTCATCGCGGTCGCGCCGTGGTTGGGGGCGAGTCGGCCCGCATCGTGAAAGATCCGGGGTCCCTCGGCTTCGCTCGGGATGACACAAAGAAGGACAAAGAAGAAAAAGAAGAAGATGACACGAAGAGAAGTCAGCCTGGGGGCACCTCGCCGATATGGACTTCGCTTTCAGGAAAACCTAGACTGCGCCAGATACCCAGAGGACGATTGCCCGGCTATTATCGGCGTGTTTCACTGATTCAATTGCACAGCGGGCGCTGCCCTTAAATCAAACCTCGGCCTTTCAGGAGACTCGGATTGCGATGAGCGAATCGAATATCGTTCTGCCCACTTTATCCAGCGGACAGGTCATGATCCTGTGGCTGGTGCTGGTCTCGGCGCTGGTCGCGCTGGCCTACGGTGTCGTGTTGATACGCGTAGTGCTGGCCGCCGACCCCGGACCCAAATCGATGACCGACGTGTCCGACGCCATCGAACTCGGCGCGATGGCGTACCTCGGGCGCCAGGTCAGAACCATGGTCTGGTTCGTCGCCGTCATCTTCGTCGCGCTGTTCCTGATGTACCGGCAAGTCTACCAGGGCCTGTACTTGCCGCTCGGCATCTCGATCGCGTTCCTGATGGGCGTCGCCGCTTCGTACGGCGCCGGATACGTCGGGATGTGGCTGGCGGTCAAGGGCAACGTCCGCAGCGCCAACGCCGCGCTCACCAGCTTCAAGGACGCGATGGAACTCGCGTTCAAGGCGGGCGGAGTGTCGGGGATGTTCACGGTCGGCCTGGGCCTGCTCGGCGCGACGATCATCTTCCTGGTGTTCCGCGAAAACGCGATGAAGGTCCTGGTCGGGTTCGGCTTCGGCGGCTCGCTGGCCGCGCTGTTCATGCGCGTCGGCGGCGGAATCTACACCAAGGCGGCTGACGTCGGTGGCGACCTGGTCGGCAAGATCGAGCAGGACCTGCCCGAAGACGACCCGCGCAATCCCGCGACGATTGCCGACAACGTCGGCGACAACGTCGGCGACTGCGCCGGCATGGCGGCTGACGTGTTCGAGTCGTACGAGGTCACTCTCGTTGCCGCGATCATCCTGGCAGCCTACGCGCTGCAGGAGTCCGACTTTATCGCCGCCTACGGCCAGTACGCAGGCGCGTTCGCCGTCAAGCTCATCATGTTCGCGCTGATCCTGCGCGGCGTCGGCGTGTTTTCGTCGATCATCGGAATCATGGCGGTGCGCGTGCCGGCCGGCAAAATGCTCGACCCGATGCGCCCGATCAATATCGGCTACATGACCTCGGCAGTCGCATCCGTGTTCGGATTCTTCGTCGTGAACTATCTCTATCTCGACGACCCGCGCACCGGCGCGACCGATTGGCGCTTCGCATGTTGTGCGTCGCTCGGAATAATTCTCGCCGTCGTGACGCTGTGGCTCACCAACTATTTCACGCATCCCGACAAGGGCCCGGTCACGGAAACCGCGATGGCGGCGCGCACTGGCCCCGCGACTTTGATCCTGTCGGGCATGGCCGAGGGCCTCGAGTCGTCGGTGTGGGCGCTGCTGGTGATCGCGGCCGCGATTATCGGCGCGATGGCGATATTCCACGAGTCGCTCGCGCTGCAGTTTTACGGAATCGCGCTGACCGGTCTCGGCTTGCTCACGACCACCGGCTTCATCCTCGCGATGGACACCTACGGGCCGATCACCGACAACGCCCACGGCATCTTCGAGATGGGCGGAATCCATCAGGAGGAGGCGTCGAAGACGCTGTCCTGGATGGACGCGATCGGCAATACCACCAAGGCGCTGACCAAGGGCCTCGCGATTGCGACCGCGGTGCTGGCGGCGGTTTCGCTGTTCCGGTCGTTTATCGACGAGGCTCATCTCGGCGCGATTGGCGTGCAAATCAATATGCCGACCGTGTTCGTCGGCCTGATGATCGGCGGCGCGGTGCCGTTCCTGTTCAGCTCGTTCGCGATTAAGGCCGTCAGCCGCGCGGCGTATCAGATCGTGTTCGAGGTGCGCCGTCAGCTCCGCACCCATCCGGGAATCATGGAAGGCAAAGAGCTGCCCGACTACGGCGCGTGCGTCGATATCGTCACGGCGGCCTCGCAGAAAGAACTGCTCGGCCCGGGAATCCTGGCGGTCTTCTCGCCGCTGCTGGTCGGCTTCGGCCTCGGCGCGGGCGCACTCGGCGGATTTCTCGGCGGCACCATCCTGACGGGCCAGCTGATGGCCGTATTCATGTCGAATGCGGGAGCCAACTGGGACAACGCCAAGAAAAAAGTCGAGGACGGCTTCCTCGGCGGCAAAGGCACCGACGTTCACAAGGCGTCGGTGGTGGGAGACACGGTCGGCGATCCGTTCAAGGACACCGCCGGCCCGGCGCTGAACCCGATGATCAAGGTGATGAATCTGGTCGCGATTCTGGCGGCACCGTTCACGACGGTGTCGCTCGGCGGCGTGACGGCGCTGCGCGTGTCGATCGTAGTGATATCGATCATCGCGCTTGCGATCGCGGTCACGTTCTCCAAGCGCGGTTCGATCGCGGAAGAGAGCCTGGCAATCGAGACCAAGCAAGCCGCCTAAGCGGATTAGAAGCTCGCAACGCATGAGGGGCCGGACGTCGAAACGTCAGGCCCTTTTTATTCTATCGAATCGGTGTTTTGTGCTGCCGATTGACGGTTCCACCTGAGCCGGCGAACGTCGCCGTATGTCGCGTAATATTCCTGAAACATGTTAAAAGATGATGACTATAGCATTGAAGATTGACCGCAACAGGGCGGCGATGGTATCGAAGGGGCTCACTTTTCAAAGTCCAAAAGTAGCAGGAGGACCAGTGAAAGAGAGGATCGGATTTCAGTGTTACGACGCGAATTTTGGTCTGTGGGGCTGATCTTTAACTACGTCTGATTAGGGAAGTGAGGAGGACAGATATGAGGAAGCTTCTGATAGGTATCGGAACGGCAGCGTTGGCCATCTTCTGTGTGGGAGCCGCCGCCTACGCTCAATCAACGGGCAGCTTTTCTGCCCAAATTTCGAACGTCGCGATCATCCCGACCGTGGTCTGCAGCGCGGGAACTCTCAACACAGCTACCGGCGCGACGAGCTGCATGAACAACGCCGCCAACTTCCTGAACGCCCAGATAAAGACCTCAAACGGTGGCGACTCGTTGCTGCTAACCACTTCTCTCGAAAGCAGCATCCTGACTGATACGGCGGTTTCCGGGGGTAACGGCAAGCAGAGCGCCACAGCCGAGGGGAGCGTATTCGTAACCGCGACGGTTGATGGTATCGAGGCGCCAGTCGGCTGCACCACTGGCTGCCCGAACGGCGTGGCTTACCCGCCGGAAGTGACCTTCAATGAGCGCAGCCAGACGCTCAGCGCGAATCTCGGCGACATCTGCACGACAGTCAATGGCGTCGTGACTTGCACGACGCCCGAATCGATCGAGCTTGTTCTGAGCACCACAACTGCCAATTCATTCACCTTCGTGGTGCCGAATATCGGCGAGGGCGTCCACCAGGTGGCAATGAACATCGGCGTGAGCACTACGGCGACCACAACCAGCTCCTTGAGCGCTGGCGCGCTGGTCGATGTAGGCGTGGGCGTAGGGACGTTTGTGGCGCAGGTGGTGAAGGCTCAGACCCCATTCGATGGGATCACGCTGGGCAGCGGCGGCAATGTCACGATGAGCTTCTAGGGTAGTTTAA
>JBAWCX010000181.1:0-5456 GCA_049590495.1 Binatus sp. (SeqCode) | reverse complement strand
GGCCATGAACGGTCACCAGCTCGGAAATTCCGCGCACCGCTTGCAGCAGCACGTCGTCGGCCTTCTGGAACGATTCTTTCAACGACGTATTTTTGCTCGCGACCGAGAGCAGGCGCTGATTGGGAATCGTGATGAGCGTGTCGACCGCGTTCTTCAGCTCGCGGAGCCCCTCTTCCGCCTGTGCCATGCGGCGGCGTCCCTCGAACTGGAACGGCTTGGTCACGACGCCGACGGTCAGCGCGCCGAGCTCGCGCGCGATGCGCGCAATCACTGGCGCAGAGCCGGTTCCGGTGCCGCCGCCCATTCCGGCCGTCACGAACACCATCTCCGCTTCCGACAGGATTTCGCGAATCCGCTCTTCGTCTTCGAGCGCGGCCTTGCGTCCGATTTCCGGATTGCCGCCGGTGCCGCGTCCGCGCGTGATCTCGGGACCAATCTGAACGCGCAGCGGCGCGTGGTTATTCTGCAGCGCCTGGATGTCGGTATTCACGGCGATGAAATCGACGTTGCGCAGTCCCACATTGATCATGTGGTTGACCGCATTGCCGCCGCATCCACCTGCGCCGATTACCTTGATCCTCGCGCCCGGGTCGGGACTACTCACCAACTCAATCATCACAGGTCCTCCTCCGCCACCTACCGGCAAAGTTGTTGCCAATTAATTTCTGGTTTCGGTCAATTTTCAAAAGAAGTCTCTCACCCAATCGCCAAGCCGCGAGCGCAGCCGTCCCAGCCGGCCCGCTTTTCCGACGCCGTTGCCATTTCCACCCGCCGCGCTCTGATGCAGCAGCAAGCCAGCCGCCGTCGTGTACATCGGCTTCATCAACTCTTCCGGCAGCCCCTTCAGGTTGATCGGAAGTCCGCGCCGCACCGGCACGCCGAAGATGCGCTCGGCCAGTTCCTGCGTGCCCTCGAGGAGCGAAGTTCCTCCGACCAGCACGATACCCGAGGCGAGGCCGTCCGAGACGCCAGAGCGCAGCAACTCGCGCTGCACCATCGTGAAAATCTCTTCCATCCGCGGCTCGATTATTTCCCCGAGCAGGCGGCGCGCGATCACTCGCGGCTCGCGTCCGCCGACTCCCGGCACCTGCACCATCTCGTCTCGCCGCACGACCTGGTTGGTCGCCACGCCGTACGTAACCTTGAGCCGCTCCGCCTCCGAAATCGGAGTGCGCAATCCCGCCGCGATATCGCTGGTAAGATGATTCCCGCCAATCGGCAGCACGGCGGTATGCATCACAGCGCCGCCATGAAACACGATGATGTCGGTGGTGCCGCCGCCAACGTCGATGAGCGCCACACCGAGTTCGCGTTCCTCCGGAAATAGCGCTGCGTCCGCCGACGCCAGCGGTTGGAAGACCATCTCGGACGGCGTCACGCCCGCGCGCTCGCAGCACTTGGTGAGATTCTGGCCGTAGCTCTGCGCCGCGGTGATGATGTGGATGCGCGCTTCGAGCCGCACTCCCGCCATCCCGTACGGCTCGCGCACGCCCTCCTGCTCATCGACGGCGAACTGCTGCGGTAGGATGTGCAGCACCTGGCGATCCAGCGGGATTGCGACCGCGCGCGCCGCGTCGATCACTCGATCGACATCGCGCGAACTGACTTCACCGCCGCGCACCGCGACGATCCCGTGGCTGTTGAGGCCCCTGATATGCGGTCCCGCGACGCCAACCACGGCCGAGCCCACGCGCACGCCGGAAGTTTTCTCAGCTTCTTCGACGGCAGATTTGATCGCGTCGACGGTCGCCTCGATATTCACCACCACGCCCTTGCGCAACCCCGTGCATGGCGCGATTCCGAAGCCGAGCGTCGCCAACTGACCGTCGGGCAGCGACTCGCCGACGATCGCGCAGACTTTGCTGGTGCCGACGTCCAGCCCGGTGAGCAGATTTCTCATCGCGTCACCGGCTCCTCGCCCGGCTGGAGCAAAACTTTTTGAATACCGCTCTTATGCTTCGAATGGTTACGCTCGGCCGCATGCAGGCGCACTACCGCGAGCCCCGGCGTGGTCAGATCGAGCGCCGCGATAAGGTTCTCGCGCCCCTGCCATTGCTCGCGCACCTTGATTGCGCGCTGAATTTCCGGCGTCGCGCGGTCGAGATCGATCACCACCTCGGTCCGCTCGCGTTCCAGAAACAGCGACGCCGTCCCGTCATCGCCAACGCGCATCTCCGAAATGATTTCCGACAGTTGCGCTTCCGCGCGCACCAGCTCCGCCGCGTAATCGACCATCTGGGTTCCGCGCGCGCTGTCGAGCGTGGCGCCGCTCAGCACCGGCAAATCGCCCTGCACCCCCGGCGAGACCGGCCCGCGCAGCTCGCCGCCGCTGAACAGTTCGTAGAAGCCGTCGCGCCGTTCGACGATCGCGATTGCGCCGTCACGCATATCGCCAGCCGAAATCTCCGCAGCTCCAGGTCCGTGCACGTCGCGACGGTAAAACCCTGCGCGTCCCGCCCACTCGACCAGCACGGCGGAATAGTTCGAGGCGGTCGCGCGCGCGGGCGCAAGCGATACCATGATTTGATCGCGATACGAGTTGAGTGTCGCGGATGCTCTGAGCGTGACAGCGCGCCCGGTCGTGCTGAACCCCGTCATCACGCCCAACGCAAAAAAGGCGCAGACGACCAACCCGCCCAACCGCGGGCTCCATCCTGCCACCGCCTTATTTCCAGCTCTCCGAGCTGCCACCCCGCCACCTCAACCGCGCGTTACCAGTCGCCGACCAGCCTAACCTCCGGTTCAAGCCAGACGCCGCTTTGTTCTTTCACCTTGTTGCGCGCCATATCGATCAGAGCGCGCACTTCCGCGGCCTGTGCGCCGCCAAGATTCACGATAAAATTTGCATGCTGATCGGAAAAAGCCGCACCGCCGAGCCGCGTCCCCTTCAGACCCGCGCCTTCGAGCAGCTTGCCCGCGAAATTCCCGGGCGGATTTTTGAAGATCGATCCCGCATTCGGCACTCCGCGCGGTTGTCGCGATGCACGCTTGGCCTTGAGCTCAGCGACTCGCGCGATCAAATGCGCACGATCGCCGCGCGCAAGCTCGAAATCGACGCGCGTGATTATGAAATGCTGCGGCAACTCGCTGCGCCGGTAGGCAAACTTGACGTCGTCCCTGGTCAGCGCGAGCGCCTCGCCAGCTTCGGTCACGCCGTGCACCAGCGTAACCACTTTGGCAATTTCGCCGCCGAACGCGCCCGCGTTCATCACCAATCCGCCGCCGACCGTGCCGGGAATACCTTCGCCGAATTCGAGCCCCTCAAGACCCTGGTCGACTACTTCCTGGACCAGGGCGCCGAATGCGGCCGCCGCGCCGGCGACGACTTTGGTGTCGTTGATGTTTATTTTTCCGAAGCCGTCGCCGAGCCTCACCACCAGCCCGCGCATCCCGCGATCGCTCACGAGCAGATTGGTCCCAGCGCCGAGGCAGAAACACGGCACGCCTGCGCGATACGCGGCGGCCTTCGCATGCATCAGCTCGGGCTCATCTTCGACGGCGACGAACAAGTCCGCAGGCCCTCCGATTCGAAACGACGTGAGCTCCGCCAACGGCATCGCCGCGCGCACTCGCGCGCCGAATCTCGCGCGCAGCTCGCCCTCAAGCGCCTTCATGGATTTTGACCTCGGCGCTGAGCGCGTTCAGGATTTCACCGCCCGTCTTGTAGATGTCGCCCGCACCCAGAGTCGCGATCACGTCGCCCGAGCGCGAGCCCGCCGCGATTCGTGCCGCGGGATCCTCGTCGGCGCCAAGATAGTGAACTTCGAGATGCCCTCGCGCGCACAACGCCTCGTACAGCCGCCGCGCCGAGACGTCGGCAATCGGCTCCTCGCCGGCCGGATAGACGTCGAACAGGTAGAGCACGTCGGCGTCATCGAATGCCGACAGGAAATCGTCGAACAGATCCCGCAGCCGCGTGTATCGATGCGGCTGAAAGACCGCTACCACGCGGCGCTTGAACGACGCGCGCACGGCAGCCAACGTCGCGCGCACCTCGGCGGGGTGATGCGCATAGTCGTCGAGCACGATTCGTCCCGCCGCTTCGCCCTTGATCTCGAAGCGCCGGCTGATTCCGCCAAACTTTGCCAACGCCGCCGCCGCGCGTTCGAAACTGATTCCAACTTCCATCGCGACTGCAATCGCCGCGAGCGAGTTCATCGCAACATGCACGCCCGGCGTGGGTAGCGTGACCCGCCCGAGAAGCTCGCCCTTGCGAATCACCTCGAAGCGAGTCGAAAGGCCGTCGATTACGATTTTCTCGGCGCGGAGATCCGCATCCGCCGCGACGCCGTACGTCACCATCGGCTTGCGAATCGACGCCATCAGCCCGCGCACGTTCACGTTGTCGATTCCGAGCACTGCCACGCCATAGAACGGCACGCGATTGATAAAGTCCGCGAACGCATCCCGTACTCGATCCATCGAGCCGTAGTGATCGAGATGCTCCGGGTCGATATTCGTCACGACGGCGATGGTCGGAATCAGCAGCAGAAACGAGGCGTCGCTCTCGTCGGCCTCGGCCACCATGAACTCTCCGCGGCCCAGCCGTACGTTGCTGCCGGTATTGCGAATGCTTCCGCCGACCGCGACGGTAGGATCGAGGCCTGCCTCTTCCATGATCAGCGCGATCAGGCCCGTCGTGGTGGTTTTGCCGTGAGTTCCCGCGACCGCGACGCCGAGCTTCGCCATTCGGAGCAACTCGCCGAGCATCTCAGCGCGCGCGATCACCGGAATTTTCATTTCGCGCGCTCGCGCGACTTCAGGATTCGAAAATTTTATCGCCGACGAGATTACCACCGCGTCGATGCCGCCGTCGTCCTTCAGATGCGCCGGATGATGCCCCTGGCTGATCTCCGCACCGAGCGACGCGAGACGCGTCACCGTCGCCGAGGGTTTCAAATCGCATCCGCTGACTCGCATCCCGAGCTTGAGGCACAGCTCCGCGATTCCGCTCATGCCTGCGCCGCCGATTCCGACGAAGTGCAGGCGCCGCTGTCGGGTCAAAAGACCATTTGCGTGCAGTTCAGTCACGCTGCCGCTTTCTCCGCAACTTCAAAACAAATTTTGGCTATGCGCTGAGCCGCGTCCGGATGCGCTTCCTGACGGGCCCGCTCTCCCATCTCATCGAGCCGCGACGGATTTCGTATCAGCGCGCCGAATTCGCGCGCGAGGTTCGCCGCAAGCTGCTCGTCATCGCGGACTATTATTGCCCCGCCGCGTTTTTCAAGCACGCGCGCGTTGTGCACTTGCTGCTGATCTTTGTGGAAGGGATACGGCACGAAAATAGCCGCACGCGCGCCAAGAGCGATGTCCGTAACAGTCATCGCGCCTGAGCGCGCGATAACCAGATCGGCGCGATGCAGTGCGTCGGCGACATCGTCGATAAACGGCACCACCTCCGCCGCGAAGCCAATTTCGCGGTAAGCACTCCTCACCAACTCCTCATCCGCCTCCCC
>JBAWCX010000180.1:0-3634 GCA_049590495.1 Binatus sp. (SeqCode) | reverse complement strand
GGTCTGCACCACGCCCGGAGATATTGTTGTAACCACGGTCAACACCGCCGAGGTGTTCAACCCGAGTTCGCAGACCTGGAGCGCAGCAGCCAATACCATGGGAGCGAAGAAAGCGGCTCAGGCGCTGCTGATCGAGACCGGCAGCCTGGCGGGCGAAGTGATTATACCCGCCGGCGTCGATGTCGAGGCAGGTACCATTGGGACGAAACCGACCTGTGTGTTAGTGACCTCGCTGAAGCAGTCGGCGGAGACCGAGACCGACCTGTATGCTCCGGACACGGGCACGGGCGGCACCTTCACCGCGACCGGCTCGCTCAACCAGGGGCGTGAAGCGGAGGGCACGGCCGAGCTCGTAAATGGCACGGACATGACCGACATTGTCGTGATTGGCGGCGCCTGCACCCAGCCAGCGCCGAGCCTGGAGTCGGCGGTGATTGGCACCTCGCAGGCGACGACCACCTGCGCCACCACTGGCGCGGCGTCCGATTACTCGGAAATATACAGCCAGTCGGCCAAGACCTGGATGGTCGGCCCGAGCTTCGCCAGCGGCTATACTCCGGCCAACGGGGCGACCTCGGTGGTGCTGCCATAAGCGGGGCGCATCCAAACTGAATGACGTAACCGGCAACGCCGTTCCCCTCGCGGGGAACGGCGTCGCCGCAACTTTATCTATGAATCAGAGTTACAGATGAGAATCCGAACTCGATACGTGGGGACGAGAAGTCGGCGGACGTTTAAGTCATCGCTTTTTCTTGTCAAGATGACGCGAAGCAAGTGAACAAGCACCGATGGAAAGCGCGGATCGGAGTGATCGCGATCTTTTCTATTACCTCGTTTGCGATTGTAGGCCTTCATCGTTCTTCAGGCAGGGCCTATAGCGCAGACCCTATCCCGACCTTCCTCGTTACGGATAATTCTACCGACGCCGTCACGGCATATAGCACTACGAGCAACGGCGACGTCCTTCCCCTGGCTCCGAGCCCTACAGGCCTTTTGGAACCGCAATTTGTGGCCGTTGACACGAGCGGGAAGATTTACATCACCAACGGGCAAAAAGTCAGTATTTTCGCCAAGGGGAGTAACGGCGACGCCGCTCCTGTCGCGATCATCGCCGGTACCAATACCGGCCTGAGCCAGCCAGCCGGCGTTGCGGTGGATGCTCTTGGCAGAATCTATGTGGCGGACACAGGCGCCGAAAGCGTGTTTGTCTATCCAGCGCTGGGAAGCAGCACCGGGCTACTCAACGAGGCCCCAAGCGCCACGATCAGCGGTGGCAACACGGGACTGAGCTTGCCCGAGGGCATCGCGGTAGACTTAACCGATCACAGAATCTATGTAGCGGACCAGGGTGACGGCGGTTGCGATACCACCGCCAACGTTTTTGTCTATGAGACCGGGACCTCGGGCGACGTTACCCCCGTCGCGACCATCGAGGGGTCCGACCTGGATGGCAACACGACCTTGTGCTTCCCATTTGGCATCGCGTTTGATTCCAGCCGCAACATCTATGTTGCGGATAGCGCCATTGGCGTGGATGTTTACAAAGCCGGGAGCACCGGCGCCATCGACCCAACGGCTACCATCAGCAGTGACGCCCTGACCTCGCCAAGCGGCGTTGGGCTGGATTCCAACGCCAATATCTATGTAGCGAACTGCCCTGAGTGTTCTGGCTCAAGTGGAGCCGACGGCGTCTTTGTCTTTTCGGCCGGGAGTAATGGCACTGTCGCCCCATTCGCCACGATCAGCGGTGGCAACACCGAACTTAGCTCCCCGACCGACCTTGCACTGGATTCCGGCAACAACATCTATGTCGCGGATGAAAGCAGTAACAGCGCGACGACTTATTCAGCGCTGGGAAGCAGCACCGGGCTGCTCAACGAGGCTCCGATCTCCGACATCAGCACGACCGTGACCACCGGACTGAGCTTCCCAGAAGGCATCGCGCTGGATTCCATCGGCAATATCTATGTGTCGGATGACGGACCTTCCGGCGGCGGCCCCGGTAGCGTGTTTCTTTATTCGGCAGGGAGCAACGGCAACGCCGCCCCTAGCGCCACCATCGGCGGTGATAGCACCGGACTGACCTCCCCAGCGGGCATCGCGGTGGATCCCAGCCGCAACATCTACGTAGCGGACCCAGGCGCCACGAGCGTGTTTGTCTATACAGCGGGGAGTAACGGCGACGTCGCCCCTAGCGCCACCATCAGCGGTGGTAGCACGGGACTGAGCTCCCCAGAGGGCATCGCGGTGGATGCCAGCCGCAAAATCTACGTAGCGGACTCAGGCGCCACGAGCGTGTTTGTCTATCCAGCGGAGAGTAACGGCGACGTCGCCCCAATCGCCACCATCAGCGGGCCCGCCACCCATCTGGTGACGCCAACCGGCATCGCGCTGGATTCCGGCGCCAACATCTATGTGGTGGACCAGGGCGATGGAAAGTGCGATAGCACCGACGGCGTGTTTGTCTATCCAGCCGGGAGCAACGGCGACGCCGCCCCCAGCGCCATGATCACCGGGAACGCTACGGGCCTATGCTCGCCAATCGGTATCGCGCTGGATTCCGGCGCCAACATCTATGTGGCGGATGAGAGCGCCGGTGTATTGGTCTATTCGGCCGGGAGCAATGGAGACGTCGCGCCGGTTAGGAGCATAAGCGGTCCACTCACAGAACTGGGTAGCCCCCAGTTTGTTGCTATTCAGCCGCCAGTTGCCGCGCCAACGCTGACCGCCACCCCGACGGCGACCGCGACATCGGCTGGATCGTCAACGCCAACCCCTACTGCAACCAAGACTGTCACGTCGACGGCAACCACGACGTCAAGTCCGCCGGCCACGGCTACGCCGACTGCCACCGCCACCGCATCAAGTACTGCTACTGCGACTCCATCGAATACTCCGACGCCCACTACGACCGCCACGGGCGGTACTCCAACCGCGACGTCAACCGGCGCGACTGCGACGGCGACGGCGACTGCGACCGTAAGCGGCGCAACCGCGACGGCAACTCCAACCGCGACGTCGACCGGCGCAACTTCGACGCCAACCGTCACGGCGACTGCAACATCAACGCCGACTGCGACCGCAAGCGGCGCAACCGCGACGCCGACTGCAACGTCGACCGGCGCAACGACGACGGCAACTCCAACTGCGACCGCAACTGGCGGGACTCCGACTGCTACCGCCACCGCAACCGGTGCTGCAACCGCGACTACGTCGAATACCCCGACGCTTACGCCGACTACAACGGCCGCCGGCGGCACTCCAACCGCGACCAGCACGGGAAAGGCTACGGCGACCGGAACTCCAACGGCGACCGGAACGGCCACCGCAACTCCGACGGCCACCGGAACTCCAACGACGACCGCAACTCCGACGGCCACACCGACCCAGGTGCCTGCGTCGCTAAAGGTATCGCCCAAGACCTTGCGCTTCCCGCCCTCCCTGATGGGCACGGTGACGAAGCCGGGCAAGGTGAAGCTCTCCAATCCCCGCAATCACAAACAGGACTCGCCGATTTTAATCGAAGGTATGGTGGCGACGCCGCCCTTCAGCATCGATACTGCTCACAGCACCTGTAGACTCGGGATGGCGCTGGCGCCCAAGGGCAATTGCTACTTCTCCCTGACTTACACTG
>JBAWCX010000179.1:0-2711 GCA_049590495.1 Binatus sp. (SeqCode) | reverse complement strand
CAGCAATTCGTCAGCGTCAATCACCGCCGCCAGCGACGCCATCCGCACGACCGCCATCTCGAGCAGCAAGTCGGGGTACGGCGAGCGAAGAATCTGTTCCTGCGAATCGGCCATCAGGCGGAACAGCCGCATGATATCGCGCGCGCTCGCGCCCGCGGCCAGCCGCTTCAGCTCCGCGACTTCGTGATCGGGAATGTCGTCGAGCGGGCTGTCGGAGTCGCCGGCGGGAAGCTTCGCGACCGCGAGATTTCGGAAAGTCTCGAGCAAATCGCGCCCGAGCGATTCGAGGTTTGCGCCGCGGCCGGCCAGCTCGCGCACATGAGCGAGTGCGGCGGCCGCGTTTTTCTGCAAAATCGCGTCGGCCAATTTCAAAACCGTGGTCCGGCTCGCGACGCCGAGCGACGACGCGACCTCGGCCTCCGTCACCTTGCCCGACGCGGTCGCGATTGCCGTCTCGAGCATCCGCTCCGCATCGCGCATGCTGCCGCCGGCCTCGCGCGCCAGCAGTCGCAGCGCGCTCTCTTCGACTTCGACCTCTTCGCGGCGTGCAAGATCCTTCAGCCGCTCGAGGATCGTCAGGTACGGGATGCGCCGAAAGTCGTAGCGCTGCAGCCGCGACAGAATAGTCTCCGGCATCTTCTGCGGCTCGGTCGTCGCGAGGATAAACTTGACGTGCGGGGGCGGTTCCTCGAGCGTCTTCAGCAGCGCGTTGAAGGCGGAGTCGGTAAGCTGATGCGCCTCGTCGATAATGTAAATCTTGAAGCGGTCGCGTGCGGGGCGGTAGCTCAGGTTTTCGATGATCGCGCGCGCGTCTTCGATCTTGCGGTAAGTGGCGCCGTCGATTTCGTTGACGTCGAGCGAGCTGCCGCTGCGAATCTCGACACACGCCGCGCATTCGCCGCATGGCTCCGCGGTCGGACCCTTCTCGCAGTTGAGGCATCGCGCAAGAATCCGCGCCGCCGTGGTTTTGCCGACGCCGCGAATCCCGGTGAACAGAAACGCGTGGGCGATACGGCCGCGCTTGAGCGCCTCGCCGAGCGTGCGTGTCACGTGCTCCTGGCCGACCAGCTCCGAGAAGCGCTCGGGGCGCCATTTGCGCGCGAGTACCAGATGTGGGGTATGGGATTCGGCCATGGCGAAATTTTTTCGCTCGGGACTGCCCGTCGAATGATAGCCAGGCACCCCTGCGGCACAGGGTGGCAGCCGGTACCGTTGCTTCCTTCCGGACCTGGCGGGGTTCGCGGCCTTCCCTTGCGCAGGACCCGGCTATCAGCGGCGGGCAGTCCCGAAAACTTGCTCCAGCGCGCGTTTCTTTTGCGCGCCCTATTACAGTATCACAGCGACGTTCATGCAACCGCAGATGACGAAAATGTTCGTGCCCGCAGTAACCCGATTGTGCGGCGGCCGGTGCGAGTTAGCGAGTTGCTATCCTGCCCCTCACGCGTTATTGCATTTTTCATCGCCGACCCGGGAACTTTCCGTCCTTGCCTGGAGTTAAAGGCGCAATTGGGGAGACGTGCATGAAGATGTTCACCGCCGCCGGATTAATCGCCATCGCCGTAGTCGTCTTCATGGCACTGCGTCCGAGGATCGCGCGCGCCGCACTAGTCGAGACAGGACAGATCGCGCCGCCGTTTACCACCCAGATGATCACCGGCGAAACTGAGGCGCCGGTGTCGCTCGCCGACTTCCATGGCAAAAAAGTTGTCCTCTATTTTTATCCCAAGGACGAAACCTCGGGATGCACCAAAGAGGCGTGCGCGTTCCGCGACGGCTACGCGCGATTCACCAACGCCGGCTTGGTGGTGCTCGGATGCAGCGTCGACTCGGCCGACGCGCACAAGGATTTCATCCGCAAAAACGGCCTGCCGTTCCCGCTGCTGCTCGATCCCGACAAGAAAATTGCGAAAGCCTACGGGGCAGCCAACGGGATTCCGATCCTCGGGCTCGATCGCAGAATCACCTACGTCATCGACGAGAACGGCAAGGTCCTGAAAGTTTATCCGAGCGTCGATCCGTCCACTCACGCGATCGAAATCCTCAACGACCTTGGCGTCGCCAACGCCGCGCCTCCCGCTCAGGCCAAGCCCGCGATGCCGGCGTCCAACTAAATCCCGATTGCTGTTGGGTGCTGCTGGCTCAGGCAATGAACGGAGCCTAGGCCCCAGACCAGGTCGGTCGAGGGGACGCCGATTACAATTCGGCCGGGGAAGAGTCGAGACAGCGTCGAGGCGGCGAGGTTATCCTGCGGGCACATAAATCTCGGCATCATGACTGCGCGATTAGCTATGTAGAAGTTCGCGTAGGAGGCGGGCAGGCGCGTGCCGTCGTAGATGACGGCAGGAGGCATCGGGAGCGTTTCGATTTTGAACGGGCGGCCGTCTTGATCGCGCATCGCGCGCAGGCGCTCGAGGTTGTCGCGCAGCACCGCGTAGTTCACGTCGGCGGGATCGTCCTCGACGACAGTGACGATAGTGTCGGACGCGACGAAGCGCGCGAGGTCGTCGATATGGCCGTCGGTGTCGTCGCCGGCGATTCCGTCGCCGAGCCACAGCACGTTGGTCACGCCGAGATACGTGCGCAGGTAGTCCTCGATGTCGGCGCGGCTGAGGGCGGGATTGCGATTCGGGTTGAGCAGGCATGACTCGGTGGTTAGCAGGGAGCCGGCGCCATTGACGTCAATCGAGCCTCCTTCGAGCACGATGCCTGGC
>JBAWCX010000178.1:0-4925 GCA_049590495.1 Binatus sp. (SeqCode) | reverse complement strand
GTATGGGTCGCCACAATCGCGGGGTCGATGCGCTCCAATAGCCGGTTGATCGTGGCGCCGGCGTTGAGGTCATGCCACCCGAGTTCACGCTTCAGGCCGTCAATGTAAATGGGCCGGACGCCAGCCTCGGCGGCAATCGCCGAGCCGTCGTGCTCATTTTCGGCGGCGCGACCGCAAATAAGCCAGCTGGCGAACTTCCTTTGGTCGAGATCGGCCGTCAGCGAACATACATGCCGCGCCGGACCGCTCAGGTCGAGGCGCGTGATAATTCTCGCAATTTTGGTAGGGACCACAGTACTCAACCGCAAAATCAGATCGGAGAAAATGGCGGTCTTGCCGCGCGACGGTATTAGAAATCGAGCCGCGCCGACTCGTAGGTGTAGGACTCGCTATAGCGCTGATGCTGGGGATTCACGTCATTGAGCACGACGCCCAACAACTTTGCCCCTACGTGAGTCAAGCGCGAACAGGCGTCACGGACCACTGGTCGGGCGGTCTGCGCACTAGCGACGAGCACCACACTGTCCACCAGCGTCGAAAGAAGCACCGAATCGCTCACGGCGAGAATCGGTGGGGCATCAATCAGCACGTGCGGGAAAGAGGTCCCAGCCGCGAAGAGAATTTCGCGCATTTTGCGCGAACCCAGGAGCTCAGTCGGATTGGGCGGGGTGAGCCCCGCACTCAACAGGTAAAGACCCTTGACGCCGGTGGGCTGGATCGCCTTGGCCAGTTCCTCGCCACCGGTAAGGACCTCGCTAAGTCCAGGAGAGTTGTCCCGGTTGAGCGCTGCGTAACAGCGCGGCCGCCGGAGGTCGGCGTCGATTAGCAGGACGGGGTCGACCATCTGCGCGAAGACGATCGCGGTATTGATCGCGGTCAAGCTCTTACCCTCACCCATAACGGCGCTGGTAAAGAGTATGGTCTTCGGAGGTATTCCCGAGCGGGATAGCAATATGCCGGTGCGCACCGCTCGATAAGCGTCGCCGGCAGCCGCGAGCAGACTTCGAGCCGACAACCGCTTTTTTTCGTCGACCGGTTGAGCGGTCTTGCGCCACGCCAGGGCGAGGAGTTCCCTTGCGTGCAAAGACCTTTCGCCCGGGCTGGCAAAATGCATCACTGTCGCCAGATTCGGGAGGTGTAGATAGCGCTGCACGTCGTCCGAGTTCTTGAGGCCCTGATCGCCGCTCTCAATAACGAAGGCCGTAGCGACCCCCAGCAGCAATGCCAGAAAGCCGCTCAATACCATGCTCAGCCACTTCCTTGGGCTCGACGCTTTCGCAGGTGCCTGCGCCGTATCGATTATCGAAACGTTGGTGGCTCTCGACTCGCTGGCCACGCCGAGCACCTTTATGCGCTCGAGCACGTTCTGATGCAGCGCCCGATTGGTGTCGACTTCACGCGACAGGATGACATCCCGTAACGAGGCGTCTTTGAGAGACATCGCTTTGGTCTTCTCAGCCTCGAGCTCGCTCCGCAGTTGACTCTCCTGGTCGAGCGCCGATTGGTAACGGATCTTGATACTGTCGACGACCTTGAGAATTTCCTGATGCTCCCGGTCTTGCACCTGAACCAACTGAGCGCGCAGTTGGGCAAGCGGCGGCCAGTCAGCCTTAAACTGATTCGCCATGCTTGCGCACTCACCCTCCAGCTTCGAAGCTTCGCTTTTAAGGTTCTGGATAAGGACGGTGTTTACCACTGCGGGAAGCGAATCATACTCGCGAGCTTTGATCGTCTCGACGTCGGCCTGCAGCGAGATCCGCGCGGTCTCAGCCTGGACCAGCGCCCGATTAAGCTCGGACATGCGCTCGCTGGCCATCTGGTCCTTGTTATCGACGGCAAACACTACGATGCCGCGCTGGCGGCGATAGTCGTTCAATGCGCTCTCAGATTTCTCGATCCGCTTCTCCAGTTCGACCAGCTTTTTCTCGAGAAATCGCTGTTCCGCCTCACTGCTTTGCGCATGCCGTTCGGAGGCCTGGATGATGTATGCATGCACATGAGCGTTGGCGACATCGGCAGCGAGAGCCGCGTCGGGGCTGCTGAAGGCGATCATCACCAGGCGGGTGCCATACTCAGGCCGGATCGTCAAATTTTCCAGATAGGAGTCGATTAGCGCGGCGTTTACGCCAAACTCGCTGCTTGCGTTCTGCTTGCTCGATGGTTTCGAACTGGGCCACAGCCATCCAAGCAGTCCGGTTCCGGTCTGTTTGGTAGCCGATGTAGGCGCAAAGTAGCGATTGTGGTCGAGCCCCATATCATAGATCACCCGCGCTGCAAGGCTTCGGCTCTTGAGGATCTCGTATTGGGTCTTGTAGAAACTCTCTGACGAAAACTGTGACTCCGGCTCTTGACCGGAGGTGTTGTTTCCAAGCACCTGAGGTGACTGGTGCTCGATGAGGACCGTGCTCAAGCCGTTATAAAGCGGGGTCATGCTGAAGATGACCGCCGCAGTCAGAAGCTCCGCGACGACGAAGAATCCCAATAGCAGGCCTATGTGGCGCCAAATTACAGACCAATAGGTCCATAGGTCAGACTGATCGTCCATTGCCGACGAAGCAAAGGGCTCGTTGCGCCACAATTCGGACGCCTCCGCCGGAGCCACATGATCGTTGTTGTACCTGGATAGCTCTTGCACGTCCTAATCGCTCCCGGGGAATTTCTCTGGATGCCCCGACGCCTAGCCGGTTCGGTTAGCAACCGAATCCGCTGTTATCGCAGCTCTTCTGCCCGCTGCTTAGAAGATTGGCAGCCCGATACCTATGTGCGATATGAGGAGATAGAGCGAGTACGGCAGAGCGCCTACAACGGAACGTTCGACCACGATCACGTCTCCGCCTTCGACCGGCAAGTCGGGTTGTTCGCCGCTCTTCATCTTCGAAAGGTCAAGCGCCAGGGACTGCTTGCCACGATTGGGTTTTTCTCGTAACAGCGTCGCAGAGGAGGTGAACTGCGGACCGCCTGCCGCGGCAATAGCGTTGAGCACGGTCATCCCAGTAGTCACCTTGAAAGAGCCTGGCTTCTCCACCCATCCCTGCACCGTGACTTCGCCAGCAAGCGGAACCCGGACCACATCGCCTGGTCTTGCGGGGATCTGCAGGTAGCGCTGGCTCGCTTGAGACATGTCGATGACGAGTTGCCCTCCGCCGAGCGGGTCCAATTCGCTCGACGGGCCCGCTGCCTCATTCGCAACCGCAATTCTGGTTTCCGCTGCCTCGGCTCCGGCGGAGATTGGCATGACCATCGGGCTTCCGGCAGAGGCGACCTGAACCATTGGTGCCGCGGCTCGCGAATGAAGGTCCTCAATCGGTGCAGGTGTCAGTAGAATCAGCGAAGCCGCACCCTCGGTGATGCCGCCGGCGCGGCCTATCATGGTCATCACGGTGTCGGACCGGCTCGTCAACATATAGCGACCAGGCGTCTTCACCGCGCCCAGCACTGCGACCTGCCGGTCCTCCGCCTGATCGAGAAATACTTCCACCTGTGGATGGTACATGTATTTTTCCATGCGAACGGCCACCGCCGCGCGCAGGTCCTTCTCGGTCATTCCGGCTACGTTGATTTCGCCGAGAAGCGGCAGTGCGATCGTGTCTTGTTCGGAAACGCGCACAGTGCGATCCGTGAGCTGCGCGATTGGCGGGACCGAGATACGCAACAAATCGCCGGGCCCCAGAACGAAGCTGCCGGACGAAGGATTGTCGGACGAATCAAGCAGCCGCGCTCTCCAGAGCCTCTCGAGCGCCGCCGAATCTTCGTCCTGGAATTGCGAGCCCATGGCCGGTTCTGCCGGGGCTGGGATCGGGCTTGATGCCGCCGGCGGATCGGTCTGGGATGGATTGGGCGTGACCGAGGTCGCGCACCCCGAGGCGAATAGCAGCAGGACGCCACAGAGACTCACGCGCCAATTCATCTTGTTCGCTATCTCGTTATCCATATGTAGCCCTTCCAAGGCGGCTTTACGGCTACGAGTAACTGAACTTTGCGATTACTCACTTCAGGTGCTGGCGGGTGGCTATTCGGCTGCCTAGCGAGGTCCGCCATTGGTAGGCGAATAGGAATGGTATCTCCAACAACGCCGGCAATAGATCGTCGGTTGAAAAAATCGCGAATGCCGAAGCGCTGGTAACCGAGCGCAGATAGGATTTAGCGCTGAGCCGCCCGCGCCACACTTCCTGCGCGGCAGCCGGTAAGTCGCGCACCATGCGCACCCATTTGATGCCAGGATTCCCGCGAATCCTTTCGATCGGATGACTATGTACCAGGCGCCAAAGCAGGTAGGGAAAGTCGACCCCGGCTTTAAGAGCCAAGGTGTGCCAACTCCAGATCCGCGGATTGATGTCGAGTAACTTATAAGTGCTGTCGCGATGATCAAACTTGAATTCTACTTCAACAAGTCCGGTATATCGTATGGCGCCCAGCAGACGTTCAGCAGTGTGCTCGATGTCATCGCATTCGCAGGTCTCGACGAAGGAACTGCCCTGGCCAAAATCAACTGGCAGTTGTCTGGTGCGGCGGGCGACCAGCGAGGCAAGTGGTTGTCCGTCACTGTACAGCGCTGCGTAGGAAAGCTGAGTTTCGCCTCCACCAGGGATCATCTGTTGAATCAGAACCGCATCCGCATCGACCAGATTGATGGCTTCATCGTAGCGATTCAGTAACTCCGCGCGATTGTTCGCCAGCCATGCCCGTGCGCGAGTGAATCGGTTGAAGGAGGTTCTGACTGCGGGTTTCAGCACGACCGGGAAATCGCATTTCAGTGCCTCCACGTCCTCGCGCCCGCCGGGCAGATAGGTCCGAGGATGATCGAGGCCAAGGCGGGCCGCGAGTTCGTAGGTGAGCCGCTTGTCAAACGCCCACCGCATCACGTCCCAGTGCGGCGGTGGAACCAAAAACCTTTCGTTGAGAGCTTCTCGGTTGCGGGCCAAAAA
>JBAWCX010000177.1:0-2194 GCA_049590495.1 Binatus sp. (SeqCode) | reverse complement strand
GGCCCGGTGTTGCGGGCGTGGACGTTGGCGTCGCGGCGGGAGCGTAGGCCGCGGACCATACGAGGTCGCTGCCGAGCGTGCATGCCTGGTCGTTCTGGCCCACCTGGTACGGACCGTTGAAGACCGGGCACGAGCAATTGACGATTCCCGCCTGAGAAGTTTTGAAGCACGGCGCCGTCATGCATCCGGCGTACGGCGCGGTCGGGCAGTTGGTCAGGCCGAGTCCGTTTTCGGGGACGCAATCGAAGCTGAAAGTCGAGTAGACGCTCGTGCCGGGAATCAGATTGCCCGCGTTGACGTTCGCGCATACCGGGGCCGAGTTGAGCGTCGCGCAGAGGCTGCCGTCGGCGCCGCATTGCGCGATGGTCTCTTCGTAGATGTCGTGGTTGAGGATGGCATTGATGTCGACGAAGTACACGCCGTACGGAATATCGAAGCATTGACAGTTCGCGTAGTTGCCGTCCGCGGTCATCGTGCAGGAGAGGTCTTCGGTGCCGGAGCTGGGGCCGGAGTAGTAGCAGAGCGCGTAGGGTCCGCCTCGGCATGGCACGAAGTTGCTCGACGCGAGTGTGATGTCGGCATAGGCAGGGCCGAAGCTGGTCGTCCAGTTGGCGGGATCGCTCCAGAACGCGTGCGAGTTGGGAACGAAGTGGACGATGCCGGAGGTCGTCGGCGATGATTGCGAGCTTCCGCCGCCGCCGTTGCATCCCGCGAGCAGTATCGCGAGTGCGAGGACAGGGATTGGGGAATAGCGTTTCACGATCGAAGTTAGTGGGCATACTGGCAGTGTTAGCAGATAGTTTGCAAGAGATGACTATCAGTCAATATACAATTCACTTTATTTAATGTGAAACCCGCGGTGGGTTTCACACTTCCTTCGGCAGGGGTGACCCCTGCACCCAGTACCAAAAAAGATGCGGGACTTCGTCCCTGTTAGAAGGGGTTAAGGGGGAGTGGTTACGATCAGGCGAGGGGCGGCGTGCGTTGAAAAGGGGCGGTTGATCGGGTAGCCATTCTGGTTCGATGTCATCACGAGTTGCCAGGAAGTCGGCACCAGAACCGCCATCAATAGAAACGCTGCGCGCGCGTATGGACGAGCTCAATCTCAAAATTCTGCGGCTGGTGTCGGCGCGAGCCAGCGTGGCCACCGAGATTGGCCGCCTCAAGCATCATGAGGGCGGCGAGGTTTACCAGCCGGTGCGCGAGCGCGCGATTATCGAAAAGATGATCGCCGAGAACCAGGGGCCGCTCACCGACGAGCAGGTCAAGCGCATTTACGTCGAGATAATTTCCGCCTGCCGCGCGCTCGAGCATGAGCCGCGCGTCGCGTTCCTCGGCCCTGTTCATACGTATTCCCATGAGGCGGCGCGGATGCGCTTCGGCTCGAGCGTCGAGATGATGCCGCTGGAGTCGTTCGCTGCGGTCTTCCAGGCGATTGAGAACACGCGCGCGGATTTCGGCGTGGTGCCGGTCGAGAACTCGACGGAAGGATCGATCAACCTGGTGCTCGACCTGCTGATCGACACGGCGCTGGTGATAATCGGCGAAGTGCTGCTGCCGGTTCGGCCCTCGATAATGTCGCTCAGCGGCAAGCGCGATGAGGTGACCAGGATAGTGGCCCATCAGCAGTTGCTGGCGCAGTGCCGCGGCTATCTCACCGCGAACTTCCCGCGGACGGAGATCGAGGCGGTCGCGTCGAACGCGCTGGCTGCTCAGCGCGCGGCTGCGGACGCGTCGTTGGCCGCGATCGCGTCGTTGGCGGCGGCCGAGGCGTACGGTCTCAAGTCGATCGCGACGAACGTGCAGGATCTCGCGACCAACATGACGCGATTCCTCGTGATGGGGACGCGGCCGGTCGAGCGGTCTGGCAAGGACAAGACCACGCTGCTGTTCGCGGTGGCGGACCGGGTGGGCACGCTCAACCAGGCGCTGAACCTGTTTGCGCGCAACGCGATAAATATTTCGAAGATCGAATCGCGTCCGCTGCGCGCGCGGCCGTGGGAATACCTGTTCTTTGTTGACGTTATGGGGCATCGTGACGACCCCAAGCTCGCGCGCGCCCTCAAGTCGCTCGAGCGCAAGGCCCTATTCTTGAAGGTCTTAGGATCGTATCCTGAAGGAAGGTCGGCCGCTGCCTGAGCCGGGCAGTCGAAAAAGTGTCCAGGGTTTAACTTTTTCGCGGGCCGTTCACGCG
>JBAWCX010000176.1:0-9938 GCA_049590495.1 Binatus sp. (SeqCode) | reverse complement strand
CCGCCGTCCCCGCAATCGGCGCCAGCCCTGTCAGCGCGTGAAAGACAGTTGATTTCCCAGCCCCGCGCGCCCCGATGATCCCGGTCTTCAAATTGATCCCACCTCGATCCCCGGAATTCTACACCACCGCAATTGAGGAGTAAGCCCTGCGTTTTCAATCCGGGTCCCCTTCCCGCGCGGGAAGGGGGTAGTGGTTAGGTTCCGGCGCAGCACTGAGTTTTTATCGGAAGATACGGATCACAAAATTGTCGCGTGCGCGAGTGTTGAAATTTGTCCCTGAGTGCGGGAGATCCTGAACATGCCCAAGGCGCCAGCCGACTACCAGTTGCGCTATCCAATCGATTTCGGAGATATCGATCCCTCGATTCGGCAACGGCCCGTGCAGCTCTACGCTGCCGACTTCGGCAAATCGCGCGGCATCCTTTACACGCCCGCCAACAGCAAGGCTCGCACCGTCGTGATCATGGCGCATCCGCGCGCCGACTTCAGCACGCACTATTCCATTCCGTTCTGGGTCGACGCCGGCTTTGCCGCGTTCGGTTTCAACACGCGCTACCTGAACAACGACGCGATGATGATCCACGAAAATCTCCTGCTCGATCTCGCGGCTGGAATTCGATTTCTGCGAGAGGAGGAAGGCTTCGAGAAAATCGTGATGCTCGGAAACTCAGGCGGCGGGTCGCTGTTCGCGTACTACGACTCGCAAGCGCGCACGCCCGCGGGAAATCGCGTGACAGCGCCGCCGGGCGGCGGTCCGCCGGATCTGAACAAGTTCGACCTGCCCACTGCCGACGGATACATCGCGCTCGCCGCGCATCCTGGACAGGGGATGGTGCTGATGTCGTGCCTCGACGCGGCGGTCGTCGACGACTCCGATCCGCTGGCGAGCGATCCGGCGCTGGATATGTACGACGAGCGCAACGGCTTCAAGCCGCCGCCGGCCGAGAGCCGTTTCGCGGCGGACTTCATCGAGCGATACCGCGCCGCGCAACTCGCGCGATGCGCGCGAATCGACGCGATCGCGCGGCGTCATATCGCCGAGGCAACTCACGGCCGCACCGCGATGCGCGCGCCGGAATTCGCGGCGTCGAGCGCCGACAATCGCAACCACGTGGCGCGGCGCGCGATGGCGCCGCGCTACATGATCGTCTATCGCACGCAGGCGAACCTCGCGTATCTCGACCTGTCGATCGATCCGTCGGAGCGCGCCGTCGGATCGATCATCTCGCCGCGCCCCGATCTCGCAAACTACTCGCCATTCGGCCTCGGCCGAATCGTAACGCCCGACGCGTGGCTATCGACCTGGTCGGGGCTGTCATCGTACGCAAAGATGGCCTCGAATTTGCCGAAAGTGACAGTGCCGACGCTCGTGGTAGGCGCGAACGGCGACCAGGACATTTTCAATTCCGACGTGCGCGGCGAGTTCGAAGCCTCGGGCGCGCGCGACAAGACCCTGGCGTTCATCGAAGGCGCCGATCACTTCATGCGTGCCGGCGGCGCCAAGGCGCATCTCGGCGACCCGCGGCCGCGCTTGATGAAGGTGCTGACGGAATGGACGCGCGATCGTTTCGCCGCGAACTAGACTTTCAGGAGGACTCGCGATGCCCAAGCATCCAATTCGATTCGGACTTCAGACCGGTCAGCAACTTGTGGAATGGAAAGAACTGAGAGAGTTGTGGCGCAACGCCGACAGCTGGGGTTACGACTCGCTGTGGACCTACGATCACTTCTATCCAATCTTCGTTCCCGACCCGGCGGGGCCGTGCCTGGAAGGATGGACCACGCTCACCGCGCTGAGCCAGCAGACGAAACGCGCGCGAATCGGCGCGATGGTAAACGGCAACACGTATCGCAACCCATGCATCACGGCGAAGATGGCGGCGACGCTCGATCACGTCAGCGACGGGCGCCTCAACCTGGGGCTCGGTGCGGGATGGTTCGAGCTGGAACATCGCAGTTTCGGAATCGACTTCAAAACGATTCCCGGACGGCTGCAGGCGCTCGACGAGTCGCTGCGGATTATCAAGGGGATGTTCGAAAACGAAAAAACTACCTTGCATGGGCGCCACTACAACGTGACCGACGCCGTCTGCAATCCCAAGCCGGTCCAGAAGCCGCATCCACCGATAATGATCGGCGGCCAGGGCGAACGGGTGCTGCTGAAGATCGTCGCCAGGCACGCCGACATGTGGAACGTCCCGAACGCGAGCGCCGAGCGATACGCCGATCTGTCGAAGGTGATCGAACGGCACGGCGATACCGTCGGCCGCGACACCGACCAGATAGAAAAGACCATCATGATGGGGCTCTGCTATCGAGCGCCGGCGGAGCGCGAAAGGGGTTTAATCGACCGCGTCAGTGCGATTACGGGCGCCTCGCCTGAACAGGCGCGCCGCCAGGTGATGATTGGCTCGCGGGAGGAATGTCTGGCGACGATCGATCGCTACCTCAAGGTCGGAGTGACGCACTTCATCTTCACGCTGCCGCGGCCGTTCTTCCCTGACGAAGTTCAGCGCTTTGCCGAAGAGGTGATTCCCGCGGTGCGCTCAAGCTAGTGCGCGGTGATCACTACGCAGTCGCCGGCGTCGGCATGGGCAGCGTCGAGGGGCGCCGCGATTCGATGAAACGCACCCGAATCGAGGTCGCGCTCGAGGGCAGCGAGACCGCGCGCAATTCCAGCGCTTCCCAGCCGCCGAAAACCGGAAGTCGAAGCGCGGAAGCCGGGATCGAACAAAAGATGAGGCTGCGTGCGTGCCGCTTCAAAGGTAAGGTCGCCGCATCCTGAATAAAAGATCTTGACCGATGCAACCCGTGAAAACCCAGCATGAAACATCGTCGTGATCAGACCTCCGAGCGTCGGATGAAGCGGCAGCAGCACGTCGTCAATCTCGGGAAAATAGTGCCGATACCACAGCGTCTCGAGATTCTCGCGGACCACTGCCTGCAGCACAGCTCCGATGCGCGCAACCCGTCTGAGATCGGCAAGAGCGGCCGGCAGAGCGTCGAGATGATGCATCACGTTGACCCCGGCGATCGCATCCACCGAATGCTTGCGAAGCGGGAGCCTCGAGGCGTCGCCAAGAATCCAACCGGCCGACGTCTTCCGCGCGCCGATTGCTGCCATCGCCGGCGAACGATCGAGGGCGATCACCGACAACCCGCTCGCCATCAATGTGCAGGTGTAATTGCCAGTGCCAGCGCCGATTTCGAGGACAGATCGAGCACGCAACGACCGGAGACCTTCGACAATTGCGACGGCGATCGCAGGCTCGACGCGCCGCGAATTGTCGTAGGCGGAGGCAACGTGGCCATAATTGATGGACGTCGGAACCGGCATCAAGGTGACTCCACGACGTGCTCAAGCAGACGATGCACTCGTGGCAGGCATGAGGCAAACGGTCTCCAAGTCGGCGACGTTTTGAATCGGTGTGTGATACCGCTTGACGATGTTGTCGAGAAGTCTTTCTCGCCAGCGCCAGCTTCGCTAATCTGCTATTCCCCGCCCGCGCGCGGCGCGATGGAGAGCCACCCTAGCTCAGTTGGTAGAGCAGCTGATTCGTAATCAGCAGGTCGCCGGTTCGAATCCGGCGGGTGGCTCCAATGAAATCAGCTACTTAGCGGTTTCAGCAGATCGACCAACAGAATCATGTAGACGTCGTGTAGACGCTCGAACCTACAGTATAGCGTTGACCTTGGCGTTCGCCCTCTCAGCGAGCACAGTTCTGGCGGACCACGGCGTCTCGGTTATCCAGACTTGCGGCCAACCTTCTCAACCACTTGAACCTGGCATAGCGTCCCGGGTACGGAAGGTTTCAGCCGCCACCCGTGATAAGCGGCGTCTAAGGAAAACGGCGAATCAACTACTCGTCCTCTCCAGCCAATTGCGATCAGCCGAGTTTGCCAACTGAGGAATCTGACGGTCACAGCGCCGGGATAATGTTCAGGGCCCGCACGTTCGGCGGAGCCGCGAGCTCGGCCGCTAGCTGGGACGCTTGCGTGGGCTTCCCCCACGCGATGACGAATTTAAGCCATACGATGTTGCCGCTAAGCCTGTTACTCACGCTGAGTTCGGGCAACCACTTCACTTCGGCGCCCATGGTGAGACCCTGAGCCGGGATCTGGTAGAAGTACGACAAGTCGGGCCCGACGCCAGTCGTCATGGCCTCGAAACTGCCGGCAATCGCTCCCTTGCCGCTATCTCCCGTGATTTGTTGATAGAAGAATCCGCTGACCCCTGCGCTGACAAGGCCTCCAAGCAGGGGGCCATAGCCGGCTAAGGTGCCATCCAGGTGAAATTGGTCGCCGGTCCGATAGCGGGTCGCGCCGTTCTTCGTATTGAAATCAAACCCGACGGACGCGGTGAAATCGACGGAATACGCCTCTGTGTTGGGCACGGCAAGAAAGTAATCGGTCGCGGCGCTCGGCTCGAAGGTCCAATAGTTCCTTCCGATATTGGCTGCAGCACCGCGCTCGAAATTACCAGTCGGCGCATAGATGCCAAATTCCGTTTGAGTACGCCAAGTATAGTTTATCGTCTCGGTCTCGGTGGCCTTCTTCGTCCACTCTAACGCTATTGGAAACATTTCAATGTCGCCGAAGCCATTATCTGTGTCTTTTGCGGCCGGCGCATGAACCTTGAGCCAGGTGTAGGGAACCGCAAGCGATATTGCGTATTGAGGATGCCCCGGCAAATACGGGACTGACCAGGGGAACTGGCACAGGAAGGCCGAAATATTCGAATACGTCGTCGCATTCGTGCCGAAGACGTTACTGGAACCGTGATAATAGAGCGAATAGTTTGCGTAGGCGAAGGTTAAATAGTCTGACTTTGCGGGCATCAGATCAATGGATGAACTCACACCGCCTGGAAAATAGTGGCCGGCCAGGCCCTCTTCCGCCTGTGCGGCCATGGACGACAGTGAGATAGCTACCGCGATCAGCAACATCTTGGATACGAGGCGCATTTTGTTCTCCCCCTTTTCTTTCGTTGACCGACTCACGTTGGCGGGACGATGCGTTCTCTGCCGGAACCTTGCGCTGGGTATCAGAAGTGTTCATGGAAATCGATGCGGATTCTTTTAGTATCGTTTGAAGACCAAATGCAATACCAAAACATGCCGGAGACCCATATTCTGGCTTTCGCCCAATCCTGCGTGGCTAATGTTAGAAGTTGAACAGTTTCTAATGGTTCGCAGCGTCTTCCATCCGCTCCTGGCAGGCAAAATGCCAATTCCAGTTGCGCCACTTCACCGCGTAGAGTCTCGGTTCCCTCAAAAATCTTCTTCACGCGGTCGACTGAGGTTGGCAATAACCCTCTTACGTTTTAAGAAACGTGCTCTCGTCAAATGAAGTGTCGTTTGGGCTAGAACCACCGGTTTCAGCCGCGCCTGAGTCGGGCTCACTTGGGAGTCAACCGCAACCAGTCTTGCATCGAGAAGCAAACTGTCGTGTAAACGCTACCGAAAGTCGCATTTACAGTGCTTTGGCCGAGTGGTAGCTTGGCAGTTACGATTTAAGAACCCTCGTCAAGGCCGCACTCAGCATGCTGTAGAATGCCTGAGCAGGCTGACCGACGAGGATCGTTAAACGTCAATTAGAGGGGAACCCTTGGCTACGACTGGTGAAGGGTCGGTTGGACGTAAAGGTGACTCCGCATCAACTGGGAATGCGGCATCTCGGACGGCCGTGTTCGCTCGAACCGGCGACTATTGGACCGTTGGCGACGCTGGCATAACCTTCTCGCTCAAAGACCTCAACGGGCTGTCCTATATCCAGCGCCTGCTACAGCATCCTGGCGAGGAATTCCATGCGCTTGATCTGATAAGCGGGCCCGGAGCGCCAATCGTCAGTGAGAACCCGAATGTCCACAAATATTCTGTACTTGAGCGTTCTGATGTCAGCATTGGAGGGCTGGGCGATTCGGGCGAGATGCTGGACGCCCAAGCGAAGCACAGCTACAAACGGAGGCTCGTAGAGCTCAGAGAGGAGTTGGAGGATTGCCGCGAACGGAGCAACGAGGAGCGCGCGGCTGAAATCGAGTCTGAGATAGATTTTCTTGCACGCGAGATAGCCCGTGCGGTCGGACTCGGTGGACGAGACCGCCGTGCGGGATCGGTCGCAGAACGGGCACGGCTGAATGTTACTCGCGCAATCAGAAGCGCGCTGCAGAAGGTCGCCGAGCACAGCACTTCGCTTGGCGAGTACTTGGACAAGACGATCAAAACGGGATCGTTCTGCTCGTATGTGCCCGATCTGCGTGCAGCGGTGACTTGGGAGTTTGTCGTCGGTACCGAAGAAGTCGCACCACCAACGGAGGTTACGGCTCCGTTTCTGTTGCGGAGCGAGCCCACCCTAGTTCGAACACTGCTCGGCCGTACCGCTCTCATCGGCAGAATCAGCGAACTCGAAACCGTGCGTGCGATTTTCGATCAAGTCCGGGCGCGCTCAGGACGAGTGGTTACAATCGCCGGCGCACAGGGCGTTGGCAAAACGAGGCTCGCTGGCGAAACTTGCGCCGCAGCGATGCATAGAGGGTTCGTGACCCTTGCTGGCAATTGCTACGATCGGAACGATTCCGTCCCGTTTGTCGCATTCGTCGAAATTCTAGAGGCAGCACTCGCGCAGTCGCCGAATCCCAAAGCGTTTCGCGATGCGCTCGGCGACAACGCGCCCGACATAGCGCGCCTGATGCCCCAATTGCGGCGTATATTCCCAGACATCGCGCCGCCGCCCGAACTTTCTCCTGAACAGTCGCGTCGTATCCTTTTCAACGCTGTGGTCGAGACACTGAGCCGACTGGCGATAAACGCGCCTCTGATGCTTCTGCTCGAGGACCTGCACTGGGCGGATGAAGGAACTCTCTCACTCCTGATTCACATCGTCCGTTCAATTGCAAATCTGCCAATTTTCCTTCTGACGACTTATCGCGACACTGAAATCGAACCGGAAAAGCTTTTTGCGGGCACGCTCAACGATTTGGCTCGGATTCAACTGGTGCAGAGAATCAACTTGCGCGGACTTCCCGAGAGTGCTGTGGGCGAAATGATCGAAGCGATGTCGGAGCGCAAGCCTCCTGCTGCGACAATTCGTCTCTTTTACTCCTTCACAGAAGGCCACCCGCTTTTTGTCGAGGAGTTATTTCACCATCTCGCGGAGAATGGGAAATTGTTCGACTCATCCGGCGAGTTTCGCCACGACCTCACGGCAGCGAGTATCGACGTTCCGCGGAGTCTCAGACTTATTGTCGTCCGGCGATTGCTGCGCATAAGTGAAGGCGCGCGGAAAATGCTCGGAACTGCCGCCGTTATCGGAAACTCCTTTACCTTCGACATTCTTGAGGCCGCCACTGGAATCAATCCTGACGCGCTTCTCGATGGTGTCGAGGAAGCCGAGCATGCTGGCCTTATTTCGTCTTCGCTGGATCACCTCGAGGCGCGCTTCCAATTCTCCCATGAGACCATTCGCCAATCCGTGCTAGCTGAATTGTCCGTAGCCCGCCGACAACGGCTGCATCTCAGCGTAGCCGAAGCTCTTGAACACGTTTACGTGAGCATGATCGAAGATCACGTCACCGATCTCGCGCATCATCTCTTGCAGGCGGGGACAGCAGCCAATGCGAATAAAACTGTGCGATATCTCGCCGCGGCAGCGCAGCGCGAGTTGCAACAGAGTGCATACGAGGCGGTGCTCCGCGACTCACAAAGCGCGCTCGAGTTATTGTCGAAGCTGCCCGACACCAGCGAACGAGCTCAGCGCGAGCTAGAGCTTCAGATTTGCCGCGGCGTTGCGCTGATGGCGAGCCGTGGCTGGGCCGTCTCGGCAACGGGGGACGCTTACGCTCGTGCTCGAGATCTGTGCGAGGGACTCGGCGATGACTCTCACCTATTCTCAGTGTTGTACGGGTTATCGGTTTTCCACCTGACTCGCGGGGAACATCCGAGAGCCCTGGCTGTGGCGGAAGAGATGCGGAGTCTGGCTACCCGGCTGCAGGACGACGGATTGCAGGTTCAAGCGAACTGGACCATCGGGTCCAGTCAGTACTTTATGGGCCGATTTGTCGAAGCGCACGAAAACCTTCGGCGTGCCATTTCCCTCTATGACCCGCTGCGACACCAGACCCTGGCGTTCCGGTTTGCTCAAGATCCGTATGTGAGTTCGCTCGTGTTCGAGGCGGCAACTCTTTGGATGTTGGGGTGTCCGGACCAGGGAGAGGCGAGCGCACGGGCTGCGCTCGTTTTTGCGCGCAAGCTCGAATATCCGTTCACTCTCAGTTGGTGTATACAAGAACTGACCTGTTACTATTTGACTCGTCGGGATTTCATCGGTACCGCGCGGCTCATCGAGGAAGGTGTCCCCCTCATGAGAGAGCACGGGTACTCGATGTTGGAAGAGAGTGAGCTGGCTCTTCAGCTGATAGCCTTGGCTGCTCAAGGCAAGATCGATGAATTCATTGCCAGCAGCCGCCGGGCGCGGAAGTTTTCGGCGATCGAGTACCAAATCCGCCAGACTTGGGTCCGGTCAACGTTGGCGGAGGCGTTGGGCAAGGCCGGAAGATTTCCAACGGCGACTTCTTTGCTGAATGAGGCTTCCGAGCTCATGGACCGCAATGAGGAAAGA
The DNA here is from genome assembly GCA_049590495.1 of Binatus sp. (SeqCode). Lineage (GTDB taxonomy): Bacteria > Desulfobacterota > Binatia > Binatales > Binataceae > Binatus. The sequence continues at coordinate 1,322 of JBAWCX010000176.1, read as the reverse complement.
TACGTCGAACCCGAGATTTATCGGATTCGCGGCGAGCTCGTCCTTGACCGCGCTGAAAAGGAGTCTCCTTCTCCTGCACAGGTTCAGGAAGCAGAGCAGCACTTCATCGCGGCGATCGAGAGCGCCCGATGTCATGGCGCCAAAATGCTGGAGTTGCGAGCCGCCACCAGCCTAAGCCGCCTGCTTGCGCAGACCGGTAGAGCGGCCGAAGCGTGTCGGACACTCAGGGAGACCTGTGCCGGTTTAACTGAGGGTTTCGAAACGCCTGAGTTCAAGACGGCTCAAGATCTGCTTCGAAGCCATTCGCAGACGCAGGGTTCGATCTCGAACTCCTAGGCTTGTCTGCGCGCCGCCGCTACTCGATCGCGAGGTTCGCTTGTGAAAGTGCTTGTCATCGGTGCTTCGGGTCATGTTGGCAACGCCATCGTTCGCCTGTTACTGAAGCGCAAGCACAAGGTCACCGCATGCGGCCGGCGAAGAATCCGGCCCACCAATTTAATTGGCTTGCCAGTCCGCTACCTCAGCGGCGACGTTGAACTGACTGAACAACTGGACAGATGGGTTGCGGGGCACGATCTGGTCGTCGATGCGGCCGCACCCTATCCCGTCGAAACTTCTTCTCCCGCGAACCGAAATGGCGACGACCCTATCAGGCACGCCGAGGTGAGAACGCGCCGGCTGCTCGATGCGGTCTGGAAGCATAACGCCCGCCTTGCGTATGTGGGCTCGTGCGTGACCGTCGCGCGCCCACAAACTGCAACCCAGAAATTCCAGGCCAAGCTGATGCGAATTGCGCATCCGTACTTCTATGTGAAGGAATTGATGGAGAACAACATTCTCGACGCCTGTCGGCGAGGACTTCCTGCGGTACTCCTGGACCCTGCGTATTGTCTCGGTCCGTGGGATGTGCGCGAACCTAAATACTGCACGATTCCAATGCTGCTCAAGGGGGAAATACCAAGCTCAATCGACCAGGTACTTCACGTAGTTGATGTACGCGACGTCGCGGAGGCGTTGCTCTGCGCCTTGGACGATGAGCGGTATGGAGAGCCGATCCTGCTCAGCGCGTACAGAATGTCGACTCATCATCTCTATTCGTACATTTGCGAGATCGGGGGCGTTCCGGCGCCACGATACTCGCTCCCAACCGATATAGTCCTCTTAGGGTCATACGGGCTGGAAACGGCGCTGAGCGTGGCCGGAATCGAGACCCCGCTGTCGTCAGGAGCGATAATGATCTCGACCGCGTTCGACTATCTGGAGGGGGGCAAAGAACTTGAAGAATTGGGAATCACGCCGCGGCCGCTGTCAGAGACTATCAC
>JBAWCX010000175.1:0-2755 GCA_049590495.1 Binatus sp. (SeqCode) | reverse complement strand
GAGAGAATCGTAGAGCTAACAGGAAGCTTCCGGGTCGAAGAGCGTACAACGCTTCGAATCGCACCACGGCTCCAAGCTGCCTCTTCCTTCAAAGCGCGCGCATTTCCTCTCTCTTCGAACGTGCCGGAGCTCCCGTCGAGGATCCCTGATCAAATTATCGACTTTTACGCTTTCGTGTTTTGCCAAAGCGGGTTTCGAAACTTGGGTATGACTTTCGAGCAGTTCCTGGCGGTCATCTCCGTCATCAAATTTCCGGAATTGCGGCCGACAGACCGCTGATACGTTAATGATGCCTTCTTCCACATCAACGCAGCCCAATCAGCCCCGGAGAAAGACCGCTTTGGTGCTGGCGGGCGGTGGCATCACTGGCTTTCTCTACGAAGTCGGAGTCTTAACCGCACTTGACGAGCTGGCCGGTCGCGGCCTGTCGAACGACTTTGATGTCTATGTCGGGACCAGTGCCGGTGCGGTGCTCGCTGCCCTGCTCGCCAATGGTGCTCACGCGGCGGAGATCTTCGCGGCGATGACCCAGAATGAGGCTGGGAGTCCTTTCTACTTTGAGTCTCGCGACATCCTGGGTGTCGGCTCTGGCGGGCCGCTGCGGATGATGGGTCAGTTCGCGCGCGCGACGTTCGGAACTCTGGGACGCGCGCTTCGGGCCAAACGACGGCCCTCGTTTGCACAGATGTTTGCGGACTTTCAAGAGCATCATCCGCCCGGCTTCTATTCGACCGAAGCTCTCGAGAAGACTCTCTGCGACCGATTTTCAATGCTTGGGTACAGCCACCAGTTCGACAAGCTCTCGCGGGAACTCTTTGTTACCGGGACGGACATTGATACCGGCGAGCATCTGGTTTTCGGCGCGGGTGAGTTCGCAGATTCGCACATTTGCCGTGCGGTCGCCGCCTCATGCGCGATCCCTGTGTTCTTCCGTCCGATCCGCATCGGCGATCGAGATGTCGTCGACGGCGGGGTCTCGGAAGTCTGCCCCCTCGAGATCGCCGTAGAACGAGGCGCGACGGCGATTCTGTTCGTGAATCCTATGGTGCCCATTCGCAATGATCGCGCGCGAATATGCATTCCCGCTCGCGGAGGACACTGCGCGCGCCTATCCGAGAAGGGCGTTGGATGGATTGGGGATCAGGCGATGCGTCTGATGCGGGCCCACTCCCTGAGGTCGGCGATCGAAGCTCTGCGGTCCAACCCGCGCGTGGAACTATTGCACGTCGAGCCTGGCCGCGACGAGATGCAACTTTTCATGCACAGCATCATGTCGTTCTCGACCGGCCGCGAGCTGCTGGAATACGGAAGGGATTCCGGTCGTCGCTTCTTCGCAAGTTCCGGAGCAGCGATTCTATCGACTGGTGACTCCTGCGTGAGCGCCACAAATCATTCGCTCACGGCGCGCCATGCTCGCGCGGCCGTATAAGGCGAGGCACCCCGTTCGGAAGTGTACCGCCGGCCCACTGAGATCAATGTGAAACCTTTTTGTCGCTGCGGACATCAAACCTCCATACTAAACCACTCCTTAGGAGGAGAAAAAAATGAATGCGAAGAATGCGCTGATCGCCAGTGCGGTGGCGATGCTGTTGGTCACCGGTGTCGTGAGTGCACGTGCCCAAGAGGGCACAAGCACCGACCAGGTGAAGTGCGTCGGTGCCAACGGCTGCAAGGGACAGTCGTCCTGCAAATCTGCCCAGAATGACTGCAAGGGCAAGAACGCCTGCAAAGGACAAGGTTTCGTCCAAACGACCGCGCAGGATTGCAAAGACAAGGGCGGTACCATCGCACCTCCGGCCGGCAAGTAGACCAGTGGGGGACCTCGGCGTCGCCGCCGGGGTCCTTCCAAATCCATGAGCTTCTTACCCCATCTTGGGCACGGTGTCGGTCTTCGGACCATTCACTACCCGCACGTTCTGGACAGGACGGCGTGCGCGGACTGGTTCGAAGTAATCTCTGAAAACTTCATGATTGCCGGCGGCCGGCCTCTGCAGATATTGGAGAAGGCCCGCGAACTCGCGCCGGTCGTTCTTCATGGCGTGTCGCTCAATATCGGAGGAACCGATCCTCTGAGAGAAGACTATCTGACCGAACTCGAATTGTTGATTCGACGGTTCGCTCCGGCGTGGGTTTCCGATCATCTTTGTTGGGGAGCAGTCAGCGGACGCTTTGCCCACGATCTCTTGCCGCTTCCCTACACTGAAGAAACCGTGACGCACGTCGCCGCTCGAATCCGCCAGGTTCAGGACCGGCTTGGACGCCGCATCCTGATGGAGAATGTTTCCAGCTACCTCACCTATTCAATTTCGTCCATGCCTGAATGGGTGTTCGTTTCTGCCGTCGCCGAGGAAGCCGATTGCGGCATCCTGTTGGACGTAAACAACATTTACGTCAGCGCAATCAACCACGGCTTCTCTCCGCTGGAATATCTTTCGGGAATTCCCAGGGAGCGGGTCGGGCAGATTCATCTGGCCGGTCACAGCAGCTCGGGAGATTTGCTGATCGACACTCACGACCATCGCGTTCCGACGCCGGTATGGCGGCTCTATCGCGAGGCGGTGCGACGGTTCGGGCGGGTATCAACGCTAGTGGAATGGGACGATCAGATACCTCCTTTTGAAGAACTGCTGGCCGAAGCAAATCGCGCGCGTGAAATTGAAGGCGAGGTACTCAATGCCAGCTCCATCTCTCTATGAAGTGCAGCGCCTGTTCTGGGAATCTGTAGCGGTCCAGCCCGGCCGAGACTCAATTGCCC
>JBAWCX010000174.1:0-13083 GCA_049590495.1 Binatus sp. (SeqCode) | reverse complement strand
ATCGATTTCAGAAACACGCCGTGACTGGCGTTCGTCACTCCGATTCCTACGCCGAGGTTGAGCTCGAGCTGCGGGATGAAATCAAAATTCAGTGCCGGCACGATGAAGTGCTGCTGGTCCTGCACTTTCGGCAGCGGTTGGATCGCTCCCATGTCCGCGTAGTATTCGACCCCCGGCGACAGCCAGTCGTTGAGCTTGTAGACCAGCATCCCCGACGGTTCGAATTGAAAACCGCGATGCGCCTGACGCCCGCTGAATGGATCCTCGACCGCGAAGTTTCCCACCAGCCGAAATCCCTTGAAGCTCGAGCCGACGATCGGCCGCAGCTCCAGCGTCATCGGATTGTCCTCGGCCGCGAACCGCATATAGTCGAGCTCGACATTGCCGCCGAACTGCACCGGCCACTCGAAGGTCTGCGGGATTCCGAAATGCACCTTTGTTCGCGACCCTGCGTACTCGTAGTTCCCGTTAGACAGCTTCGCCGTCGCGAAATACTGCCCGATCTCGAGCCAAGGCAGGACTCCGTACGTGCCCTCGAGCGTCTCGTGTATCTGGTGAACGTCGATCTGGCTCTTCGCCAACTGCCCAGTCGCCGTCGTGGTCGTATTCGAATGCAGTTCCAGCGTCAGATGACCGACCGGCGTCGTGCTGGTGTCGTAAATCTGGATTTCGTAGAAGTCGATCGCCTGCGATGGGCGCGCGCCTGTGAGCATCGCGACGATGCAAAGCGCGAGCACGAAAATATAGCGGGCGCCGTTATTCATTCGCGTCTCGCAGAGAAGGATGACACAAAAAAGTTCGAACAGGGACGAAGTCCCGCATTTTCTTTTCTTAACCCTGGGTGCAGGGGTCACCCCTGCCGAAGGAAGCGTGAAACCCACCGCGGGTTTCACATTGAATCAAGTTCCCCCCGCCCCTCGCATTCTTCAGCGCGATTCCTTGAGTCCGGCGTCGTCGGCCGCTCCCAGAGCGATCGCGGACCAGTCCAGGTCGGCGCGTCCCTTGGCAATCGCCGAAACGAATCGATCGCGCAGCAGGCTCGCCGTCGGCATCGGCACATTCGCCGCGAGCCCAGTCTGCAACACCAAGTCGATATCCTTGAGTCCGAGCGGCAATCGAAAACCCGCCGGCGTGAACCGCCCATGCGCGATGAGTGGTCCGTAACCCTGGTACACTGGCGCCGAAAAGATCGTTTTGGACAACATCTCGAGCGCCGCCGCCGGATCGACGCCGCTCTTGCGCATCATCGCGACCGCCTCGCCCATCGCTTCGAGCGCCGCCGCGATCATGAAGTTGCCCGCGAGCTTCACCACGTTCGCCGCGCCCGGATTATCGCCAAAGTCGAATATTCCATCGCCCATCGCTTCGAGAATCGGTTTCACTTTCGCCTTGGCGTCCGCCGGTCCCGAAACGCAGATCCGCAACTGCTTCGCCTGCGCGGCGTTTGGCCGCCCGAACACCGGCGCCGCGACCATGACGCTCCCATGCGATGCGTGATACGCGGCGAGCTCGCGCGTGGTCGCCGGCGACACCGTGCTCATCGAGATATGAATTCCATCCGGCGCAAGATGCTCGGCGAGCGCATCTTCGCCAGTCACCAGCGCCTTGACCGAAGCGTCGTCTGCAAGCATCGACACGACGATACCGCCCGGATGCGCAACGTCGCCGGCGCGGTCCGCGCGATTCGCGCGATGCGCTCCCTTGGCCACCAGCGGCTCCGCCTTCGATGCGGTGCGATTATAAACTGTCAGATGGTATCCGGCGGCGAGCAGATTCGCCGCCATCGGCAGACCCATCGCGCCCAATCCGACGAATCCGATTTTCTGTGTCATGAGATCAAGCTATCACTCGCGCCGGATGGAGCAACGAAAGAGAAGTAAGCGAGAATGCTGCACGATGCGGGCAACCTAACCCCTAACCCCTTCCCTCACCCCAGGCGCGGACGCCGTTCCCTCTCCCGCAGAGCGGGCGAGGGTAATTTGGTACTGCAGCCGGACATAGAGAGGAAGGGGAACCGGTCGCGGGAAGGGTGTCAGCGCGAGTGCACGACTCCTATCCGCGGGCATAGCGGTGCGATTTTGCATCGCGAGCACCACGGCGACGTCGGATGGCAAATCGTCTGGCCGAACGCGACGAGGATTCCGTTGTACTCGATCCAATGCCGCGCCGGCAGCACCGCGCGCAGCGCAATCTCGGTCTTATCGGGAGTCTTGGTGCGCACCAGGCCCCATCGATTCGAAATGCGATGCACATGGGTATCGACGCAGATGCCCGGCTTCGCGTACGCCTCGGTCACGACCAGATTCGCGGTCTTGCGCCCGACGCCTTTGAGCGTCAGCAACGCGTCGATCTCGTCGGGCACGCGTCCTTCGAATTTTTCGATCAGGTCGCGGCAAATCCCTCGGATAACGCGCGCCTTGGTGCGATAGAAGCCCACCGGAAAGATGAGCCGCTCGAGCGTTTTCTGCGACAGCGCAAGTATCGCCTGCGGCGTATGCGCCAGCGCGAACAATCGACTCGACGCGGCCGCCGTCGTCGCGTCCTTGGTACGCAGGCTCAAGATGCACGAGATAAGAGTGCGGAACGGATCGCGATGCTGCACCGCGATGAAGCTGACAATCGGCGCGTTCCACGACGGCGCTTCGCGCCTGAGCACGCGAAGGACGCGACTGACACCGGGCGCATCGATCGCCGCCCGTCGCGCGGTTGCAATTTTCTTAACCGATGCCATCTGTCGATCTGCTCAGCCGATCTAGCATGCGCGCGCGGTCCTGTAGTATCTGCCGTTTGCGTCGGATTCCTGACACCAAGAAGCATGACCTCGTTTGATCGCCAGGACCCTAACCCCTGCCCCTTCCCCAGGAAAAATGGGGAAGGGGAATACCAGTTGCAGGAATCGTGCTGTCCTATCCCCCTAACCCCCTTTCCAAGCTGGAAAGGGGGAACAGACAAAGGTCGGTCGCCCTCGAACGTTCCTAACAGGGACGAGGTCTCGCATCCTTTTCTTTTAACATTGGGTGCAGGGCTCAGCCCTGCCGAAGGAAGCGTGAAACCCACCGCGGGTTTCACATTCAATAAAGTTCTCCCTTTTTGCGACCATCGAGCAGTTGACGCCACGCCTTCGACAGTGTTCCTTCATGGCGTGATCGAAATCCCAATCTTCAGATCAACGATTGCCTCCGCATGCCTGCTCGCATGCCTTGCGATTTCCCGCTCCGTTTTCGCCGCATCTCCATCCGCTACGCCTAACGTGCTGCCGGCTGAGTCGATGGGCGTCACGCAGGCGCCGCCGCCGCAGCCGATCAATTGGGATCGGGTCACGCAGGAAGCGACCGACCTGCTGTCCAAGTACATCCAGATCAACACGACCAATCCGCCCGGCAACGAGTTGGATGCGGCGCGGATGCTCAAGGAGAAATTTCTCACCGACGGAATTCCCGCCACGACCTGGGAGCCGCAGCATGGACGCGGAATCGTTGCGGCGCGCCTGCGCGGCATCGGCAAGCATACCAAGTGCATCATCCTGCTGAGCCACATGGACGTGGTGCCGGCCAATCCAAAGGAATGGCAGGTGCCGCCGTTCTCGGGCGCCGTCAAGGACGGGAAAATCTGGGGACGCGGCGCGATCGACGACAAGGGCCCCGGCGTGATCGAGCTGATGGCGATGCTCGCGATCAAGCGGGCTGGCATCCTGCTCAATCACGACGTGCTGTTCGTCGCCACCGGCGACGAGGAAGAAGGCGGTAAGAACGGCGCGGGATGGTTCGTCGATCACGAGAGCAACGTCTTCTTCGACGCCGGCTATTTGATCAACGAAGGCGGCGGGATCCGCGCGCTCTCCGACAACAAGCGCAAGGTCTACGTAGTGTCGGTCACCGAAAAGACTCCGCTGTGGCTCAAGCTTACCGCCAGCGGGCAGGCAGGGCATGCGTCCGACCCGCCCGCGGAAACCGCGGTCACCCGGCTGGTGCGCGCGCTCGACAAATTGAGCGACTACAAAACGCCGATCCACGTCATCGGACCGGTGAATGACTACTACCACACGATGGCCGAGCTCGATCACGGCCCCAAGCAATTGCTCGATCTGGCCGCCGCGCTGAAGAGTCCCGCTTACCTGAAACAATTTCTTGACGATCCCAGTCAGAACGCGCGAGTGCGCGATACGATCACGCCCACCGTGCTTTCCGCGAGCAATAAAACCAACGTGATTTCCGAAACGGCATACGCCGAAATCGATTGCCGGCTGCTGCCCGGCAGCGATCCCAAGACCGTAATGAGCGACATCAAGAAAGCGATCGGCGACGACACTATCAAGATCGATGTGATCCTGAACTTCCCGCCGATCTCTTCGCCGTCGCGCTCGCCGCTGATGTCCTCCATCGAGACTCTCGCCAAAGATCACGACCAGGCCAGCGTCGTGCCCACCATGGTCATCGGATTCACCGACAGCCATTACTTCCGCCAGAAAAAGATCGTCTCCTACGGTTTCATCCCGGTCGAAGTAAATGCCGCCGAGGCAAAAGGCGTCCACGGCATCAACGAGCGAATCGGCGTGAAGGAACTCGCCGACGGGATTCACCGGATGGTAGAGTTGCTCAAGATTTTCGGAGGACAGCAGCAGGTGTCGAAATGATTCGGGCCGGCGTAGGTTTCTCGACCGCGCCCAATCCGCGCAACGCCGCCGCCGAGGCTACAGCCGCAGCGCTGGCGCAGGCGGGGATCAGCCGCGCGCAGGGCGCTCTCTGTTTCGCGACGCCCGCCTACGGCGCCGCCTATCCGATGATCCTGCGCACGGTGGCTTCCGAAGCGCACACGCGCGAAGTCGCGGGATGCTCGAGCATGGGCGTTATCGCCGGTGAGACCGAAATCGAGTCGGGACCTGCGCTGGCAGTGCTGGTGTTCGGCGGCGACGAAAACGAGATTCACGCAACCCGATTCTTCGTGCCGACGCTGCGCGGCCGCGCCGCAGGGGTCGCGGCTGAAGTCGCGTCGGCAGTGCGCGCCAAGCTCGATAAAACGAACCTGCTGATTCTTTTCGCCGATACTTACAACTTCGAGGCCGAAGCGACGCTCGAAGCTCTCGGCGCCGAATTACCCGGCGTGTCGATCGCGGGCGGCGGTGCGAGCGAGGACGGCTCGATTGGCGAGACGTTCGTCTTCTGCGGCGACACGGTCAGCTCGAACGCAGTCTCCGGGATGCTGCTCTCTGGCGACTTCGCGCTGACGATTACGAACTCGATCGCATGCGGCCTGATCGGCACGGCGCATCGCGTGACCGCCGCGCGCGACAATATCGTCATCGAGCTCGACGGCCGGCCAGCCTTTGAGGTCTTCGCCGAAGCGGCCGGCCCGCTGGCCGCCGATCTGCGACGCGCGCTGACCTACGTCTTCGTCGCGGTCCCGGTGTACGAGAATGCGCAGACTATCGAGCGCGGAGAATTTGTCGTCCGCAATATCGTCGGCGCGAGCGAGGAGCACGGCGTTATCGGGGTCGCATTCCAGCCCAAAGTCGGCGACACCGTTGGCTTCGTGCTGCGCGACGCCGAGCGCTCGCGCCAGGACTTGAAGGCAACACTGGATGAATTGAGCGACCGCCTTGAAGCGCCGCCCGCATTCGGCCTGTACTTCGATTGCGTGTCGCGCGGCGCCGGCCTTTACAACATCCCGGGCCACGATTCCGCCTACATCAGGCGCGCGCTCGGCCCCATTCCGATCGCAGGATTCTTCACCGGTTTCGAAATCGGCCAGCTCGCAGATCAGACTTCACTACTCCAGTACTCAGGCGTCCTGGCGTTGATATCGGGACGCAAAACGTAATGTGAGCCCTGCACGGGTGCAGCTCGTTTTTTGTGTCATTCTGAGCGAAGCGAAGAATGACACAAATGACCACACGCACGTTCACTGCTTACGCCGCGCGAGCTGCCAGCTTGCGGGTTACCAGCATCGCGATTCGATATGTGAAATACAGTTCGCCGTCGATTCGCACTGAACGCGCGCCGCTTAGATCTTCGTCCGCATCTCGCTCGACCATCGCAATCGCCTGCGCCGCGCGCTCTGGCGACGTATGCGCCACCTTGATCCATTGCGAGACCGGAACGCGGTAGCCGTGCGATGTGAACCGCACTATCTCGAGGCCCGCCGCGCCCATCATGCGGACAAGTTCGCTCATCGCGAGCGCACTGGTATGCGACGTGTCGCGCAGCCGCTCGAATTCGTTGTAGTACGCCGCGCGCTCGGGCTGTTCGCTGGCAATCAAATCCTCGACCGCGACCAGCCCGTCGGTGCGGCACACTCGCGCCATCTCGGCGATCACTTTCTCCGGCTCCGCGAAATGATGAATCGCAAACCGGCACACCACTACATCGAATTCGCCGTCCTTGAAGGGCAAGCGCGACTCGACGTCGCCCTTCTGGAAGCGGACGTTGGCGAGTCCGCGCTCGACGCGTATCTGCTCGGCAATCTTGAGCGGCGCGTCGGTCAGATCGATTCCCACAACTTCGCGGCAGACCTCCGCGAATGCCATCGCGACATGACCCGGCCCGGTCGCGACTTCCAGCACCCGCGCATCGGCCGGTGCCGCGACAATCTCGACCAGCTTGCGCAAATGCTCGGCGTCAACGATCGCGGGCGCAGTCGCGTAGTCATTCGCCTGCCGAGTGAATTCTTCGCGGACGCGGTCTTTGTGTTCCATTTTTCAGTGAACCGGTGACCATTGTCGCGGTTCCCGCGCGCGAATCAAGCGCGCAGCCGGCGTCGCGGGGATTCCCGCCGTTTGCACGCCTGAAAGCCTTAATGGTACCTAGAACATGGATCTAAGCGGTTTCAAGCCGCAGGATTCCCCACGATAAAACGGAGGAACGCAAGTTGGATTTCGGATTTTCTGAAGAACAAGAGATGCTTCGGGACGCGGCCAAGCGCTTTCTGGCCGACAACTGCCCGACCAAGTTTGTTCGCCAGATGATGGCGGACCCGACCGCGCACGACGCCGCCTTCTGGAAGAAGCTGGTCGACCTCGGATGGCCGGGGCTGCTCATCCCGGAAAGTTATGGCGGCCAGGGCGGCAGCTTTCTCGACATGACGGTGATCGTCGAAGAAGCCGGCAAGGCACTCGTGCCGGGACCCTTATTCACCTCCGCGCTGCTCGCGGCGCCGCTGCTTATCGAAGGAGGCTCGGACCAGCAGAAGAAAGACCTCCTGCCGCGCATGGCGAAGGGCGAGTTTATCGGTACCGTCGCGATCGCCGAGGCCGCGGGCCGCTTCGACGCGGAAGGAATCCAGCTCAAGGCGACCAAGAGCGGCAACGAATACACGATCACCGGCGAGAAGTTTTTCGTGCCCGACGCGCACGTCGCCAACGGGATGGCGGTTGCGGTCCGCACGGGCGGCAGCGGCGAAAAAGGAATCACGATCCTCGCGATGAACGCGAAAGCACCCGGCATCACGATCACTCAGCTCAAGACTGTCGATATGACGCGGCGTCTGTGCCACGTGAAATTCGACAATGTGAAAACTTCGGAGCTGGTCGGCAAGGAAGGCGAGGGATGGCCGATTCTGCGGCGCACGCTCGACATCGCGACGGCCGGGCTGGCGGCCGAGATGGTCGGGACGGCGCAGCGGGCGCTCGATATGTCGGTCGAGTACGCCAAGACCCGCGTGCAATTCGGCAAGCCGATCGGATCGTTCCAGGCCGTCAAGCACAAGTGCGTCGACATGATGGTCGCAGTCGAGAACGCTCGCTCGTTGACCTACTACGCGTGCTGGACCGTCGATACCAAGGGCGCGGAAGCGGCGACCGCCGTGCCGATGGCGAAAGCGTACGCATCCGACATGGCGAAGAACGTCACGTCGGAGGCAATCCAGGTTCACGGCGGCATAGGCTTCACCTGGGAGCACGACATGCACCTGTTCCATCGCCGCGCGCTCGCAGGCGAAGCAAACTTCGGCAACGCCCCGGTACATCGCGAAACAGTGGCAAAGTCGCTACTGGGGTAATCGCGACTAGCTAGGATTGATAGAGGGCCGCGAGTGATGAACTCGCGGCCCTTTTTTGTTTCCAGCGCGCCGTGGCTACGCTATCGATCTTGCTTTTTCTTCTTCCGCTGCTGCGGTGCGGGCCGCCAGCCTATCGCGCATTGCGCGGTGGCTTTCTCGCGTTATTGGGTAGCGCGAGAAGACCAGCGCGCTTAGCAGGTAGATCGAGGCGGGGCCGAGTGCGAACAGTGCGCGCAGATTGTCGCCCGCTTGAGGCGTGAGCCCGCCGCCGGGCTTGTAGCCGACCCAGCTCATCACAGGACCGACCAACAGCAGCGTGACCGCGACCGCCATCTTTATCGACATCGACGTGATTCCGCCGTACGCGCCCTCCTGGCGCTGGCCGGTGCGCTCCTCGTCCCACTCGATCACGTCCGCCGACGCCGACATTTGCGTGACCCAGATTCCGATCGCCGAGAAGCCGCTGAATGCCATCAGGAAATAAAGCGCGACAGTGCTTTGCCGCGTCATCAGCATGAACGCCAGCGAGCCCATCGCGTTGCAGATCATCGCGACGACGAAGGCCGGCTTCTTTTCGAACCTGACCGTGATCCTGAACCAGAACGGATACGAGATAACCGAACCGGCGAAGTACGCGAGCAGCCATCGCGCCGCCGCGTTCTCGTCGTGGTACCAGTACTTGGCCAGGAAGCGCAGCAGCACCGTCGGGATGTTGATGGCCATGATGGCGAGCGCCGTCGCGATCACGAGAATGACGAACGGCCGGTTGCCGGCCATCGATTTGATCGACGCCCACAGCTTCGAGCGCTCCAGCGTGGAGAACTCGGTGCGCTCGCGCAGGCCCGCATATGCGAGCATCGCTCCGCCGGCGACCGTCAGCCCGCAGATCGCGCCCGTCACTTTGAAGTCGGTGCCGCGCGCGAACAGGTAGGTCGCCGCGAACGGCAGCAGCGCTCCGCTGATGTCGCCGACCGTGCCAAACAGCATGCGGCACGTCGAGAGCTTGGTGCGTTCGTCGTAGTCGAGCGTGAGTTCCGGCATCAGCGCACTGTACGCGGTCTCGTAAAGCTTCCGCGACGTGAGCATCAGGAAGTAAAAGCCGAGGAACCATGCGAACAGCCCCGCCTTGAGCGGCGGCGGCGACAGCAGCAGGTAATAGCAGACCGCCATCGGAATCGACGCGAAGAAAAATGGCCGCCGCCGGCCCGACTTGAAGCGCGCGCGATCGGAAATATTGCCGATCAGCGGGTCGGTCAACGCGTCAATCACGAGCGCCAGGAAGAATGCAAGGCCGGCAAGCGATGGAGAGAGGCCCATCCGATCGGTATAGAAGTAGAGCAGATGAAGCCCGATCAAAGTCACGCACAGGTTGAGGCCGGTCTGCGCCTGCGCGTAGATTAGCAGGGGACGAAGGCCAATCTGCTCGCTCGAATCCCGATTTGCCACAGTCCGCAAAGACTACTCGATGAACATGCCTACATACAAAGCGACTGCGATCTCCCGGCTGCTGCTGTGCTCCGTCGCGCTGCTCATGATGCTCGCACTGACGACGCAGGGATGCTCTTCCGCAACCTCGTACGTCAAGTCGCTATGGAGTTCCGACGACGACTCGACCGACCTTGACGACGCGGCCAACGCCAACGAAGGTGAGCCGCTGCCGCCGCCGGTAGCCAACGTCGCGATCAGCTATCGGCGTCCCGGCGATGCGCTCACGCGCGCTACCGTAATCAAGTTTTTCGGCGCCGAAGTGATCGCGAACCATCAGCGCGACGCGACGCGGACCGAGTCGGTGGTGCGATTCGACGGCGGCGTTCCCATTTGGGAGTTCAAGGCCGACGAAGGCACCTTCGGTTCTATCACCGGCGTGGGTGCGACGAAGTACAGCCTCAAGAATATCGAGTACGCGAAAGTGCCGACGCACTTCACGCAGGTATTGCCCGAGGAGGGCCCACCCGAGCCACTCGATCGCGGCGCGTACTACGTCTTTCAGGTCGAGCGGCAGTCGGGTTCGACCAGCTACCAGGCGGTCAAGGTGCTCGCCGACGGTTCGCTGCAGGCCTACAACGCTCAGCCGCGGGCGGGCAGCAGTTACCTGCTCTGTTGCAACGTCACGTCGGACTTCCCCGAGCCGGTAATTCTTCCCGATACGGCTCAGGATGCGGGAGCCGAGGGGGCCGCGCCCGAAGAAAATCCGGATCAATCGGGCGCGCCTCCCGACCAATCCGGTGGCTCCCCGGATCCTGGCGCCAACGGCGGCACGCCATAGTGCTTTTATCGCTCTTTTGGCTCCATTGGCTGTCTGAATAGACTCCACTTCGAATCCTAAATTCCGTAATGAATTGGCGTTGTTCCCTCGGTTCGACGCTCCATTCATTAATGAATATAGATTCATTAATGAACCTAGAGTCGTAATTGACACACGATTCATTTTGACATAGTTTGCTTCTCCAATGGGACAAGTTGCTCGACAATCAGGCGATGCTCCAAATCGATTCGATCGGCGGCGCGAGAAAACGCGCGTCGATCTGATCCAGGCCGCCGAACGCGTCATCTCGAGCAAGGGCTACCATCAGACGCGAATCGCCGACATCGCCACCGAAGCCGACGTTGGTCTCGGCACCTTCTATCTGCACTTCAAGACCAAGAACGAAATCTTCATCGAGCTGATCGAGCATGGCGCGGCTGAGTTGCGACGCACCCTCGCCGAGGCGAAGGCAGGCGTTCACACGCCGGTCGAGAAACTCAAAATAACGATCGACACGATTCTCGACGCGGCCGCCGAGGCGCCGGAGTTGTTCCGAATAGTGTTCGGCCACAGCCCCGCTTTCCTCGATCTGATGGTCCGCGTCCACGAGGTTTTCATCGACGACCTGCGCGACGACCTGGCGCCGGCAGTCGGCGAGCGCGCCGACGCAATTGCGCATCTCACGATCGGAATGTTGTCGCAGGCGATTTCGTGGCTGCTCGCGAGCCGCGATCTCTCTCACGCGGAGCTGAAAAATATCACCGTAAATTTTGCCCTGGGCGGACTCGAGCGCGCAGAACGGCTCGCCGCCCCTTGAATCGGGAGGATTCTCGCCATGGCCCACGAACACACGATTGTTAACACCGACCTCGAAAGCGTCTTCCACTGGGACTACAGCGTGAAGTTCCCGCAGATGGACCGGCTGTATGAGAACGCCAAGCGCGATCAGTGGAACGTCTCCACCACCATCAACTGGGACCGCCCGATCGAGAAGGAAGTCCTGGACATGACGATGATGCCGATGTTCCAGACCGAGCTTTATCGATCGCTGAGCGAGGAAAACAAGTTCCAGCTCGGCCGCAAGTTCGCAGCATGGCGCCTTTCGCAATTCCTGCACGGCGAGCAGGGCGCGCTGATGGTCTGCGGCCAACTGGTGGACGCGGTGCCCGACCTGGACGCCAAGATGAACGCGGCGGCGCAGGTCTTCGACGAGGCGCGTCACGTCGAAGGTTTCCGCAAGTACATCACCAAGCTCGATCGCATCTACCCGATCGATCCCACGCTCGAGCGGTTGCTGACCACGGTCATGGAGCACGATCGTTGGGAGCCCAAGTACGTCGGGATGCAAGTCGTCGCCGAGGGTCTGGCGATCGCGGCGTTCCGCTTCATGCAGCGCGAGACCAAGGACGATCTGCTCAAGGAACTGCTCGAGTACATCATGAAGGACGAGGCGCGCCACGTCGGCTTCGGGATGCTCGCGCTGCGCGATGCGGTCACGAAGCTCAAGGGCAAGGACAAGAAGGACCTCGAGGACTTCGCCTTCGCGGCGTGCGACATGATGGTGACCAAGGTCGTCGACGGGGTGCCCAAGGACGGCTTCCTGTCGGGCTCGTCAGTGTTCGAGGAAGTGGGCATCTCGATGAAGGACATCGAGGAAGAGATGCATCGCAATCCAACCTGGGCGGCGGCCGAGAACGACATGGAAAAGCAGTTCAACTCGTTCCTGTTCGTCGACACGATCATCCCATGCCTGCGGCAAATCGACCTGATCAACGATCGCACCGAGTCGTGGTATCAGCAGCTAGGCGTGATGCAGCTGGCATCCGCGGCATAGCTCGCATCCAGCACAATCTGAATGATGAAGGGCCGGTCGCGACGACCGGCCCTTTCTTTTCATTGTCTAAGGGGAGTCAAGGGACGCGCGGCGGGCTGAAACTACTTCTACCCCGGGGCCCCTTCCCACATGGGAAGGGGCACCGGTGTAGAGTGAGCTGCGGTTTTTAATTCCCAAACTTCGCGAGCGATGCGCCTGTCAGCTTGTAGTTGGGTTCGCCGAACTCTTCATCGACGCCGCCCGTTACCTCGAAGCCGAGGCTCACATACAACGCGGCGGCGTTGGTGTTGGTGCGAAAGCAGGTTAGCTGCACGGCGCGGCATCGGGGATAGCGCGCGACGATCATTTTGAGCACCGCGACCATCGCGCCACGGCCGTAGCCTTTGCCCTGGTGGTCGGCAGCGATCATGATGTCGTCGATCCAGTAATTGTCGGCGCTGTTCGGATCGCAGGCGGTGGTCGCGTACCCGACCACTTCATCGCCGGCGCGAATCAGATGCGGCAGATGCTCGAAGTTGTCACCGAAGAAGCGCACGTAGCATCGCGCGAGCGTCCATCGCGGCGGCGTGACGAACGTAGTCTGCTCGGGCCGAAGCTGCATGTTGAACAGCTTGAGAAAATTGCTCCGGTCAATCGGCTCCAGGACTACTTTCGCCTCGTTGGTCATCATGATTGCACGTGCAGGAAAATGTCGCGCGCGTGCTCGTCGCTGATGCGCTTGACCGAGGTGATTCGATCAGCGAACTGCGCCAGCGACGACGTCTCCGCCGATCCCACGTCAACCAGCACGGCGAAAATCGAAAAATCGAGGTCGGCTTTGCGCTCGCGCAATCGCGCCAGCCATTCCGGGCTGACCTGCGATTCGCCGTCGGTGATGATCACGATGTCCCCGCGCTTGAGTTTCTTTTCGCCGAGTAGCTCGACCGCCGCGTCGATCGGCGTCTCGAAGTCGGTGCCGCCGCCGGGAAAGTACTCTGCCATCTCGACGACCTTGTTTAAGTCGGGCTGGTAG
>JBAWCX010000173.1:0-6375 GCA_049590495.1 Binatus sp. (SeqCode) | reverse complement strand
CCCACATAGCGCGCGGTATGATGGTCGACGAACCCTTTGAGTTCCCCGTTGCCACAGCCGAGATCGAGCAGAACTTCGCACGTGCCCGCATGCTGCACGGCACGCGCGACCATCCGGTAAATCGGCTCCGAGCTCTTCCCGCGTGATTGCAAAGCGCGCGCTTCGCTGTCTACCAATGCGTTCATTCCGCGTGGCTCGCAACTGGCTGGCGCGCGCCACACAGATTGAGCAGCGTCTTGCGCAGGAGCTCCATCTGCCGGGGCGGATCGCATAGCTCGCGTGCCCGTGCTGGACCTGCATTTCCCAGCCGGCGCCGAGCTTCGCCATCGGCGATAAGCTTCTCGAGCGCCGCCGCCAGCGCGCTGGGATCGTTTGGCGGCACCAGGATGCCGCATGAATCATTCACGATTTCGATTGCGCCGCCCATTCGCGTCGTGACCACCGAGATTCCTGCGTAAAGCGCCTCGACTAAGGCAATCCCGAACGGCTCTGGAGAAATATTCGGCTGGCAATGGATGTCCGACGCAGCGAGCAGCCGTTCGACGTCGCCACGTTGGCCGGCAAATCGGATTCGATCCTCAATTCCAAGTTCCACGGCGCTGGCATGGAGACTGGCAAGGTAGCGATGCTCCGACTCGCGCTGTGCGCCGCCGACGAACCAGATAATCCACTGGCTATTCGACTTGATAATCGACGCGGCCTGCATCAGCAGTCGCTGGCCTTTCCATTCCTGCATGCGGCCGGTGTGCACTATGACTACCGCGTCCGCGCGAGTAGTCAATTCAGATCTCGTCGCGTCACGATCGGCGCGCGAATAGCTAATCGACGGCGGCGCGACCGGACAGTACACCACTTCGACCGGAAGCGAGGGATACGCCCCGCGAAATTCGCTCGCCGTGAACTGGCTGTTACAGATCACCAGGTCGGGACCCGCCATTCGCGCCCATTGCTCGAGCCAATCGCGCCGGTTCGGCGCCATATGTTGCCACATCGCGACCGGCACACCGGACGCCCTCGCCACCGAGCCGAACAGCGCCTGGGTCCACGTCATATGGCATACGACGGCGTCGTAGCTGCCCGACGAAAGGATTTCACGCAGCCGCCGGCGCGCGCGCATAAGAGTCAGCGGATGGCGGATGCGGACCTCGCCAAGCATGTGGAGCGGAGCACCGGCGATGGCGAGCTCGCGGCTCAGGCGTCCCTCGAAGCAGACGGCGAACTCGGGCTCGACGTCGGGCGTATGCTCGCGGCTGCGCGCAATCGTCGTCAGGATGGTTTCGACGCCGCCGAACAGTTTGCCGTTGTCGATATGCAGCACTCGCATCGGTTCAGTTGCGGGCCGCATTGAGCTCTTCGTAAATTGGTATCAGCTCGCGCGCCATGCGGGCGCGATCGAAGCGATTTTCCGCGGTCTTGCGCGCGGCCGCGCCGAGTTGCGATCTGAGCGGAGCGGCGCACGCCAGTTGACGAATCGAGTCGGCCAGCGCCGCGGCGTCACCCGGCGCGATCGCGACCGCGTCCTGCCCGGATGTCACTATTTCAAGCGCGCCGCCCGCCGCCGCGACGATCACAGCCTTCCCGCATGCCATCGATTCCGCGATCACGCGCCCGAACGGTTCGGGACGGGTGCTGGCGTGAACGACGATATCGAGTGAGCGAATGGCCGCGGCCGGATCGTCGACGAAGCCGGTGAAGCCAACGTTGCCGTTGAGCGAGAGTCCGCCGGCGATCCGCCGTAACTCCGCCAGGCTCGCTTCGCTCCCGCGAGTGCCGTAAACACCGCCGCCGATGACGTATCCGCGCACAGCCGAGTCCCGCGGGATCATCGCGAGCGCGCGCAAAAAAATCTCGTGCCCCTTCCAATGCGCCATCGTCGCGACCAGCCCCACGCGCACGACCGCCTTCTCCGGCCGTGCCAGCGCGGCCAGCATATCGAGATCGGTTGACGCGCCAACCGGGTTGAACTTCCCGAGGTCGATTCCGTTATACAGCGCCACCGTTCTGGAAATTCCTGGACACGCAGCCCGCAGGTCGTCCGCGACGCTGCGCGAATTCGTCAGCGCGAGCGTGCATCGCCGCGAATGCATCGCGAGCAGACGCGACATTGCCGGCCGCTGTCCCACGTAGTCGCGTACGTGCCAGATGACCGGCAGCGAAGCGGGCGCCGCCCACGCGGCCAGGATGTGCGCTTTGAAGCCGTTGGAATGTATGATGTCGGGACGCCCCGATCTAATCGCCGATCGCAGCGCCGGCAGATGAGAAAGCGCGGCGATGCCCGCGCGGCCAAGTCCCGCGACCAACTTCGCTGTCTCAATTGCGCCGCCGGTCGAGTTTGCGGCAGCCGAATCGCCGAATCCCGCCAACCCGGATCGATATTCGATTGCCCGGGCCGCGACGCCGAGTTCGCGCGCCGCTTCGAGCAACGGCCCGTCTTCTCCCGTTATCAGCGACAATTCCCAATCCGGACGAAGCGTACGCACCTCGCTCATGATGTCGAGCAGGCTGCGCTCGGCGCCGCCCAACTGCGCGGCTGGATTGAGGTAGAGTATCTTCACGCACGGACAGCTTAGGATGAGCTAGGGTGTTTGCGTTCCGGTCTGTGCAGCGCCGGCGTTGGCCAGCTTTTTGTGGAAATTGTCGAAGCTCGATTTGTAAGTCTCGTTATCCGGCGCGAGCTGTGCCGCACGCGCATAGGCCTTGTCGGCGTCGGCGTAGTTGTAGGCTTGCTCGTCTGCCTGCGCCATTGAGTAGTACGCCAGCGCAGAATCCGGGTCTAACTGGATCGCCTTGCCGAGCATAATCACGGCCTCGTTGTAGTCGCGATTGTGAGCGTAAAGGGTGCCCAGCCGGATCATCACGTCGAAGGAGTCCGGGCGCTCAGCGGCAACTTGCTTGATCGCATCGATCGCCGACGGAAGGTCTTCCATCTTTTCCGCGGCATCCGCCTGCAGTAACTCCATCTCGTAACGGTCGACGCCGTTGTCGATGGCCTGCGCTATTGTGCGCTTGATCCCCGCCATGTCCTTCTGCGGCGCGTATACGTCCTTTGCCAGCGCGTAATACGCGGTCGGATTGTCGGGCTCGATTGCGATCCCCTTTTCCAGCAGAGAGCGCGCGCGCTTGAAATCGCGTCCTCGCGACGCGGCGGCCGCAGCGCTCATCAGGTACAAGTACTGCGCATGGGAATCGCGCGCGTGTTGCGCGCCGTCAGCTAAAAGCGACGCTTCGTCGGAATATTTCCCGACCGCGTCATCCAGGGTGGCCGCCGCCACCAGCGCGCCGGGGACCTGCTCCGCACGCGCGCGCACGATTCCCCGTTCGATCGCGCCGCGTTCATCCGCCGAGAGCCATCCTATGATCCGATCCGACATGTAAGGATGCATCCGTGGCAACGGCGAGTTGTAGACTGAAAGTTCGATCTGCTTGAGCGCGTCCGCGTTTCGGCCCGCCCCCGCAAGTTCGCGCATGTATGCGTCGCGTGTGTACGGATTCATCGGGTCGAGTGCGACCGCGATCTCCCTTTCGCGGATACGGTCTGCAAGCCGCATGCGACCACCGAGAGAATCGACCGTCGCTACATGCGAAAACGCGTTGGCCGGGTAGAGCAGCAGCATCCACTTCGCCTGCGCGACGGAACTGGGCGTCTCCAGATTGTACGGATACGCAATCGCGGGTTGCACGAACGTCGCCGCCAGCAGCCCGAGCGCCGCTATCGGCACCCAGATTCGCGCAAACGCGCCGCGCGGCGCTTCGAACCGGTCCGCATCCTCGTCGACGGTCCACGACCACGCGACCCTGACCGCGAGGCCGAGAAGCATCGCAAAGAAAAAAGCAAGCGCCGGAATCTGGAGATCGAAATCGAAAAACTCGACGACGCACATGATCGCCACCGCCGCCACCAGCGCCGCCTGGACCGGTACGATTTTCCCGGGCAACTGCGTGAATCTTCGATATATGAAGATGCCGGCACGCAGTATGAACCACGCCGCCAGCACCAGCCCGGCCACTCCAGTCTCCGCGATCAGTTGCAGATAGTCGTTGTGCGCCTCTGAAAGGTACAGTTCCGACCACGGCCGCGCGCGGTAGCGCGTGAACAGCTCGGGCCAGGTCCGCAGGCCCATTCCCACCGCGGGAAAATCCTTGACCACCTTGAGTCCGTTCGCCCACCCGCTTGCCCGGTCTGGCAGAGCGCCATCGACCTCTAGCGAATACTGGACGCGCGCAGTCACCTGCTCCCTGCCGCTAGCTCCGATGAACGCCATCGCGAGCACCAGCATGCAGGATGCTCCGACCAGCGCGATTCGGCGCGAACGCATGGAACGTTTGCCGCCGTCCTCCTGGCGGGACGTTAGAAACATCACCAGCATCACGCCGAGCGCAATACCCATCCAGCCGGCCCGCGACTGGCTCATCAGAATCGCGGCCATCAGCACGAACGACGTCACGCCGCACGCAATCCGGTACCCGTTCGACCATCGCGAGGAAACCAGCGGGCTGCCAAAGAACGTTCCTGAAATCGCGAGCGGAAAAATCATCGCGAGGAAGCCGGCGAAATGATCGGGGTCAACGAACGGACCGCTGGCCCGCGGCATGATACCCAGCTGCGGAGCGCCCCAATCGAGCGGCACGAAAAACCACAGAATCCTGCCGTTCCAGGTCGCTTGCTGTACCAGTCCAAGCGTCGCGATCGCGAGACCCACCGCAACAAAGACCGTCATCACCGTGCCGACAAACCAATCACGCTCGACCGTGGAAGCGATCGCGCCTACAGGAACGAACGCCACCAGCATGAATAGCGCCCCGCATGCCGCAAACAAAACCAGTCCCGACCACGACAGCACCGGTGCTATCGAAAGAGGCCGCCACCTCGTCGAGTAGATTTTCGAAAGCCTCCGCAAGCTTCGATCCGAGTAACCGCTGCCTGCCCCGATGGCGCTGTTGCCCGCATCGATACTCGCCACCGGCGATTTTGGTGCAAATGGAATCGGCGCCCCCGCCTTCACCTCGTCGACCGTCGGCAGCACCACGGCCCGAGCGTCGGTCCCCGCGGACGCCGGATGCTCCGGACCGAGAGAACCCTCCAGCCCCGCGTATGGCGATTGCGCGGGCCATCCGGGAAATACCTGCTGGTAGAGCTTGTAGGTGGACGGCGAGAGGAAATGAATCACCGCCGGCGGCAGCGGTATCAACTGCAGCAGAGCAAACGAGAGAAACGCCACAATCGGTATCGCGAAAGTCCGAATCTGGATTCGAAGTTCCGCAGGCTGCCCGTCACGCGCCGCGCGGCCAAACGGCCACAGCAGCAGGAGCGCGAACGCCGACGCTTCGCCAATCTTGTAGGCCCACGGATGTACCGCCCCGAACGCCAGCGGCATGAACACGGCCAGAAAGACAATTCCAGCCATCAGCAGCACCCGGCGCTTGCGGTTATCGTGCATGCGACACAACTCGACTGTGATTTCGCGCGCGATGCTCGATCCGATCGAGCGATACTGCTCAGCGAACTCCGCTGCTATGCGCTATCAGGTCCACTGGAATCTTTGTAGAGCGTTTCGAACGAGGAATCGGGTTTCGTGTAGTGATTGTAGTAGGCCGAGTAGTGCCCGTAGCCGGGATGCTTCACGTCTATCTCGTTCAGCAGGACGCCGAACACTTTTGCGCGCGCGTATTCGAGCTTGGCGCACGCCATCTTCACGTGATGCTTCGAGGTCTTGATGCTGTTCACGACCAGCACCACTCCGTCGACGACCGTCGCCAGCAGCAGCGCGTCGCTTACCGGCATCACCGGCGGCGAGTCGATGATCACCACGTCATGCTCATGAGCAACCATGCCCAGCACCTGGTTCATCCGGTCTGATCCCAGCAGTTCGGTAGGATTGGGCGGCAGTGAGCCCGCGCTCATGAACGAAAGGCCGTCAACGAGGGTCGTTCTGATGACATCCTGCACTTCGCAGGTCCCGGTCAGAACTTCGGTCAATCCCGACGAATTCTCCAGCGCCAGAACACGATGACAGCGCGGCTTTCTAAGATCGGCGTCTATCAGGAGCACCCGCGCACCGGTCTGCGCGAACATCGCCGCCGTGTTAGTCGCGGATACTGTCTTGCCCTCCGCACTATGCGCGCTGGTGAACAGGATCGTCTTGGGCGGCGCTCCGGCCCGCGACAACATCAGCGCGGTCCTGAAACTGCGATACGCCTCGCCGACCAACGAATACGGATTTGCCACTCCGAGCAGCTCGCGCCCGTAGCCGAGCTTCTTGATGCCGTTTTCCTCAGGCAGCAGAGTCGTGCCCTTCGCCTTCAGGCGAATGCTGGCGAACGACGGAATCGCTCCGATATTCGGCACGCGCAGGTATCGTTCCACCTGCTCCGGCG
>JBAWCX010000172.1:0-2748 GCA_049590495.1 Binatus sp. (SeqCode) | reverse complement strand
GGCCATGAGCGCGGGATGCGCTCGGGCACGCTCAACGTGCCGGGAATCGTCGGGCTGGGTGCGGCGTGCGAAATCGCCGGCAAGGAAATGCCCGAGGAATCCGAGCGCCTGATTGAATTGCGCAGTCAGTTGCAGGCGGGACTGTTCGAGCGCTTGGACGAAATTTACGTCAACGGTCATCCGACCGAGCGCCTGCCCGGCAACCTGAACGTGAGCTTCGCGTATGTCGAAGGTGAGTCGCTGCTGATGGGTATCAACGATATCGCGGTCAGCTCGGGCTCCGCGTGCACCTCGGCGACGCTCGAGCCGTCGTACGTGATTCGCGCGCTGGGAATCGACGACGAACTCGCGCACAGCTCGATTCGTTTCGGGCTGGGGCGTTTCAACACGCTTGAAGAAGTGGATTACGTGACCGAGAGGGTCAGCAAGGAAGTGAAGCGGCTGCGCGAGATGTCGCCGCTGTACGAGATGGCGAAGGAAGGAATCGATCTTAAGTCAGTCAGCTGGAAGGCATAAACCGCGCAGCAGGGAAAAAATCATGGCTTACTCAGATAAGGTTATCGAGCACTACAACAATCCGCGCAACGTCGGCAGCTTCGCCAAGGACGAGCCGGGCGTCGGTACGGGCGTCGTCGGTGCGCCGGAATGCGGCGACGTGATGAAGCTGCAGTTGAAGATCAGCGACGCCGGCGTGATCGAGGATGCGCGCTTCAAGACCTTCGGATGCGGCAGCGCGATCGCAAGTTCGAGCTACGTCACCGAGCTGGTCAAGGGCAAGCATATCGACGAGGCGATGACGATTAAGAATACGGTCATCGTGAAGGAACTGAACCTGCCGCCGGTCAAGATTCACTGCTCGGTCCTGGCCGAGGACGCGATCAAGGCCGCGATCACCGACTGGCGCAAGCGCAAGGGCGACGACGTCGCCGCCGAAGAGCATCCCAAGTCGAAGGAGGCGTAACTTCTCGTGGCTGTGATTTCACTTTCCGAGGGCGCCGCTCTGAAGATCAAGCAGCTAGTCGCCGACAAGGGCGAAGGCGCGGGGCTGCGCGTAAAGGTCGTCGGCGGTGGATGCTCGGGCTTGCAATACCGGATGGAAATCGACGCCGCCAAGGAGCGCGACAAGGTTTTCGAGCGCGACGGCGCGCGTCTGATCGTCGACAAGAAAAGTTTTCTCTACCTGAACGGCTCCGAGCTCGACTACGGCGAAGAACTAATGTCGTCGGGCTTCAAGGTCGTCAATCCTAATGCCAAGCGCAGTTGCGGATGTGGAGAATCGTTCGTCGTATGAACGAGCGGATGTGGGGACGGCAGTCTCAAGATGATCGAATGCCCATCATGTGGAAGGCGGCAGGAGCCGTCGCTGATTTGCGCTGAGTGCGGGTCGCCGCTCGCGGCGCCACTGGATTGTTTCGCCGCGCTCGGCATCCCGCGCAAGCTGACGATCGATCTCAGCGCGCTCGAGCGCCGCTATCACGAATTGAGCCGCAAGCTTCATCCAGACAGGTTCGCATCGAAAGGCCCCAAAGTGCGCGACGCGAGTCTGCGCGCGACGGCGACGCTAACCCGCAGCTACCGCACGCTCCGCGACCCGGTCGCCCGCGGTCTTTACTGGATCGAACTCAACGGTGAAAAGCTCGCCGAGAACAACAAGCGCGTTCCACCCGAACTCGCCGAGCTGGTCTTCGAGGTGCAGGAGCAACTCGCCGAGATGCAGTTGGCGTCGGATCCGGAGGCGGCGCACGAGCGTGCAACAGAGATTGCAGCGCGACGCGTCGAACTTCAATTCAAAATGGACGAGATGCTGGCAGGTCTCGACCGCAATTTCGCGAAATGGGATCAGCCCGCGGATGAAAAGACGCTTACGATGGAGTTGAAAGCGATCCTGTCGAACATCGCCTACCTGCGCACTCTGATTCGCGACGTCGATCGCGCGCTCGAGAACTCAAAAGCTGCCTGACACTGAAAAGAGAATGGCACGAATTTTTGGCATAGACCTCGGCACCACCAACAGCCTGATTGCCGCCATGGAAAATGGCGAGCCGCGCGTAATTCCCGTCGGAGAGAAGGGCAGCGCACTGCTGCCGAGCGTCGTCGCGATTGCGCCTGATGGCGCGGTCACCGTCGGCGAGCGCGCAATCGAGATGGAACCGCATCTGACCGTCGAGCGCGACGGGCGTGTGAGTGCGGTCGGCTTCGCCGGCGGCGAATACGGCGCCGTCATTCGATCCGTCAAGCGCTATATGGGATTGGGCGGCGACGAAGTCGCGCCCGAAGATCGCGCGCGCTACACGTTCGCCGATCTCAGCGGCCCGGTGGTGCGCTTCCAGGTCGGCAAGCGCGTCTTTACGCCCTCGCAAATCTCCGCCGACATTCTGCGCGCTCTCAAGGATGGCGCCGAACGCGCGCTGCGCGCATCCGGCAATGATGAAAAAGTCGAGCGAGTCGTAATCACTGTTCCCGCCTACTTCAACGACGGTCAGCGCCAGGCCACCAAGGACGCCGGCCGCCTCGCCGGCCTCGAAGTCGTGCGCCTGGTGAACGAGCCGACGGCGGCGTCGCTTGCCTACGGGCTCAACAAGATGGCGACCGGCAACGTGGCAGTCTTCGACTTCGGCGGCGGCACTTTCGACATCTCGATTCTCAGCATCAAGGAGGGAATCTTCGAGGTGCTCGCGACCAACGGCGACACTCACCTCGGCGGCGACGATATCGACCGCGCGCTCGTCGATTGGATCCTCTCCGAAC
>JBAWCX010000171.1:0-4296 GCA_049590495.1 Binatus sp. (SeqCode) | reverse complement strand
CTCGTAGAGCGAGCCGGGATGGCGCGTTCGAATCGTATGCATCAGGGCGAGGCGCTCGCGCGTCATGAAATTACGGGCAGCCTCAATGCTGGTGAAACCAACCTCGTCGTGCGGCTTGTTTGGGACGCGCCGCCGGGTCCGAATCGCGTCGAAGGTTTTGGCGAAATCGTCTGCGACCTCACTCAGCGGCCTGATCGAAAACGTTACTGTCTTCATTTCACCACTCCTGCCAATGCGTGCGCGTCGGCGAGGAAGTCGGCCACTAGCTTCCTTGCTGTCACAAATGCGTACGGCGCTTGGCGGCCGCTAATGTGCCGGTGGTGGCCCTTCGGATGATGATTGTCATAAAGAATCGCGGGCGCCTCCTCGCCGGCACGAATGAAAGCGAGCCGATACCGAACACCTTCGGGATGGCGAGTATTGCGCTCGATCTTCCACAGTACCATCTCGTAGAGATTGCCTCGTTCGTCGGTCCACTTTCGCCGTACGATCAGTTTGGCCGATGCCACCCTGGGTCCTTCTACATGGCATCATATACCACGTATTTCTATCCATCAACAGGAAATGGTTCTTGCTATGCGGCGGCGCGATGGTTTAGCGCCTGGCGCAGGAAGCCCGCGGTGTATGACGCCTTCACGCCCGCGACTTCTTCGGGCGTGCCTTTCGCGACGACCTGGCCGCCGCGATCGCCACCCTCGGGCCCGAGATCGATCAGGTAGTCGGCAGTCTTGATGACGTCGAGATTGTGCTCGATCACCACGATCGTGTTACCCGCATCGGCTAGTCGACCGAGCACGCCGAGCAGCCGCTTGATGTCGTCGAAGTGCAGACCGGTGGTCGGCTCGTCGAGGATATAAAACGTGCGGCCGGTCGCGCGCCGCGCGAGTTCCTTGGCGAGCTTGATGCGCTGCGCCTCGCCGCCGGAGAGCGTCGTCGCGGACTGGCCGAGGTGAATGTAGTCGAGGCCGACGTCGCGCAGCGTCTCGAGCTTCTGTCGAATCGGCGGAACTGAGCCGAGGAATTCGACCGCGTCGAGCACGGTCATGTTGAGCACCTCGGCAATATTCTTGCCCTTGTACTGAATTTCCAGCGTGTCGCGATTGTAGCGCTTGCCCGCGCAGACCTCGCAGGTGACGTAAACGTCGGGCAGGAAGTGCATCTCGATTCGAATGATGCCGTCGCCTTCGCACGCCTCGCAGCGCCCGCCCTTGACGTTGAACGAAAATCGCCCCGGCCCGTAACCGCGCATGCGCGCCTCGGGCAATTGCGCAAACAGCTCGCGGATATGGGTGAACAGCCCCGTGTAGGTCGCGGGATTCGAGCGCGGCGTGCGTCCGATCGGGCTTTGATCGACGTGAATGACCTTGTCCAGATGCTCGACGCCTTCGAGCGTTTTGTACGCGCCCGCACGTTCGCGGCTGTGATTGAGTTTCTGCGAGAGCGCGCGATACATGGTGTCGAGCACCAGCGTCGATTTGCCGGAACCCGAAACGCCGGTGATGCAGGTGAAGACGCCGAGCGGAATCGCGACCGTGAGATCCCGCAGATTGTTCTCGTGCGCGCCCTTGACGGTCAGCCATCGGCCCGAGAGCTGGCGGCGCCGGGACGGCACGGGAATCTCGACTTGCCCCGAGAGATATTTGCCGGTGAGCGAGTTCTCGTCACGCATCACGTCCTCGGGAGTGCCCTGCGAGACGATGTAGCCGCCGTGAATTCCAGCGCCCGGGCCCATGTCGATCAGATGATCGGCCTCGAGCATCGTCTCGCGATCGTGCTCGACCACCAGCACCGTGTTGCCGAGTTCCTTGAGGCGCTTGAGCGTCGCCAGCAGGCGCTGATTGTCGCGCTGATGAAGTCCGATCGACGGCTCGTCGAGGATGTAGAGCACGCCGACAAGGCTCGATCCGATTTGCGTCGCGAGACGAATGCGCTGGCCCTCGCCGCCGGAGAGGCTGCCCGACGGGCGATCGAGCGTCAGGTACTCGAGTCCGACGTCGGCGAGAAAATTCAGCCGCTCGCGGATTTCCTTCAGGATGAGCTTCGCGATTTCCGCTTCCTGCGCGCTCAGCTTCGGCGCAGCGAAGAACGCGAGCGCCTGCTTGATCGACATCGCAGTCACTTCGGAAATCGACTTGCCGTTGAAGCGCACGAACAGGCTTTCCTTCTTGAGCCGCGCGCCGTCACAGGTCGGACACGGCCGCATGTTCATGTACGCCTCGAGGAACTCGCGCACGCCTTCGGACTCGGTCTCCTTGTAGCGACGATCGAGCCACTGCAGCACGCCCTCGAACGTCTTCGAATACTCGGCGCGATGATGCCCGCGCTGGTAGGCGAACTCGACCTCCTCGGCTCCCGAGCCGTACATAATCGCCTTGCGCACCTTGGCCGGAATTTCTTTCCACGGCTGGTCGAGGCTGAACTTGTAATGCCGTGCGAGCGCGTCGAGCACCGGCTGCAGATAGTTCATCGTCGCCCACGGCGCAATCGCGCCATCTGCGATGCTCAAATCCTCGTTCTGCACGACCAGCTCCGGATCGAAGTACATGATCGAGCCGATCCCCGAACATTCCACGCAGGCGCCGTGCGGGCTGTTGAACGAGAACATCCGCGGCTCGATTTCCGGATACGAGATCCCGCAATCGACGCAGGCGAAGCGCTGGCTGAAATAAATTTCGCTCTCGTTTTTCGGTCCTTCCAGGCGCTCGACCTTGAGCAGATCCTGCCCGTATTTGAACGCGACTTCGAGCGAGTCCGACAGGCGCTTCTCGATTCCCTTGCGGATCGCGAGCCGATCGACCATCACCTCGATCGTATGGCGCTGATTCTTGTTCAGCGCCGGCTCTTCGCCCAGCTCGTAGAGCTTGCCGTCGATCTTCACGCGCACGAACCCCGCGCGCTTCATCTCGGACAGCTCCTTGCGATACTCGCCCTTGCGATCGCGGACGATCGGCGCGAGCACGTGAATCCTCGAGCCGTCGGGCCATTGCATGATCCGATCGACGATCTGCTGCACGCTCTGCTGCGTGATCTCTTTGCCGCAGTTGTAGCAGAACGCATGCCCCACCCGCGCGAACAGCAGGCGCAGGTAGTCGTAGATTTCGGTGATAGTGCCGACCGTCGAGCGCGGATTGCGCGAAGTGGTCTTCTGCTCGATCGAGATCGCGGGCGACAGGCCTTCGATCGAATCGACGTCGGGCTTTTCCATCTGCTCGAGGAACTGTCGCGCGTACGCCGACAGCGATTCGACGTAGCGGCGCTGGCCCTCGGCGTAAATCGTGTCGAAGGCGAGCGACGATTTGCCCGAGCCGGAGAGCCCGGTGATCACGACCAGGCGATCGCGCGGAATCTCGAGATCGATATTCTTGAGATTGTGCTCGCGCGCGCCCTTGATGACGATTCGGTCGGCCATGTTGACTACGCCGCCGCCCGCCGAGCGGCCTTTTCGCGGCTCAATCCGGCGCGCCACGCATATTCAATCGCCGCAATCATGCTCGAAGGATTTGCAATTCCCTTCCCTGAAATATCGAACGCCGTGCCGTGATCGGGCGAGGTGCGCACGAACGGCAAGCCGAGCGTGACGTTCACCGCGCGATCGAACTCCAGTGTCTTGAGCGCAATCAACCCCTGATCGTGATACATCGCAACCGCGGCGTCGAAATTGAACGCGCCGGCTTTGCGGATGAACGCTGTGTCGGGCGACAGCGGCCCGTACGCGTCGATGCCGTCGCGATTCGCGCGGCGAATCGCCGGCGCGATCACGCGGATTTCCTCGTCACCGAACATCCCGCTTTCACCGGCATGAGGATTCAACCCGAGCACCGCGATTCGCGGTCGCGCAACGCCAAGCGCGCCGCGCAGGTGTGTCGCGAGCAGGCGAATCGTGTCGAAGACATTGCGCTGCGTCAGCGCTGACGCCACTTTCGCAAATCCCATGTGCGCAGTCACCAGCGCGACCGTCAGCTCGCCGCCCGCGAACATCATGCGCCACAGCCGGGTTCGCGCCAGCTGCGCCAGCAGTTCCGAATGCCCGGGAAAATGGTGTCCTGCGCGGTTCATCCAGTCCTTGCTGATAGGCGCGGTCACGAGAGCGTCAACCTCGCCGCTCATCGCCATCCGCGCGCCGGTCACGATGTAGTCATAGGCTGCGCCGCCGCCCTCAACCGTGGGACGGCCCGGACGAATTGCGCGCGCCGACAAATTCGAGATCGAAAGTACGCCGAGTCCCTTTGTCAGGCGAACCGGCGGCTCGCCCCGGCGCCACGGTAACGGAGCCGGCACTCCGCGCTGGCGGGACGC
>JBAWCX010000170.1:0-26685 GCA_049590495.1 Binatus sp. (SeqCode) | reverse complement strand
CATTCTTCGTCGAGGAGGTTTACCGCCATCTGGTCGAGGAGGGCAAAGTCTTCGACGAGGCCGGGAATTTCCGCACTGACATCGAGATCGACGAGATCGACGTTCCGGAAAACGTGCGCTTGATCATCGGGCGACGCCTGGAGCGGTTCGACGAGCATGAAAAGCGCGTGCTGGCAGCGGCCGCGATGATCGGGCGCGGTTTCAGCTTTCGACTCCTGACTGAGGTCAGCCAGGTCGATGTCGACGAACTCTTCACCGTGATCGAGAAAGCGCAGCGGATGGGAATAATCGTCCCCAGCTCCGAAGGACCCGAGCAGCCGTTCGCCTTCGCCCATGAACTCGTGCGTCAGACGCTGCTGGCCGGTATCTCGGCGCCGCGCAAACAGCAATTACACGCGGCAGTCGCCGACGCGATCGAGATGGTCTATCCCCGCTTCGTCAACGAACGCGCCGGGGAGATCGCCGAGCATCTTCTCAAGGCAGGATCGTTCGCCAATAGTCGCAGACTGGTTCGTTACCTGACGCTGGCCGGCAAGAATGCGCTCGCAGCCGCCGCATTTGAAGACGCCGGGCGCAGTTTCCGCTCTGCACTGTCGTACCAGGGCGCGGTTGATCCGAGAGAAAAGGCCGGCTTGTTGGCGAGCCTTGCGATTGCGGAGCTGAGTCTTGAACGATGGGACGCGGCACTCGCCTGTCTCCGCGAGGTGCTCGAGATTTACACCAGTCTCGGCGACCGGGAGATGATTGGCAGCAGCTTTGCCGAGTTGGCCGATGCCTTCGTCTGGGTTGGCCGCCTGCGAGACGCAATGGAAACCGCTCGTCAGGGACTCGAGTACCTTGGGGCGGACGTCAGCGCTAACCGGGTGCGCCTTCTCGCTGTCCTCGGGCAGGGCGGCGCGGCCTCCGCAGGCCGTTACGATGCTTGTGAGGCGCTCCGCGAAGCGCTCGATATAGTATCCAAACTCTCCGATCCGAAGCTTGAAGCCAGGGTGCTCGGCGCTCGGTCGATTGTAAACCTGCATTTCTTTCGTTTGAGAGAAGCTGCGGAAGATGGACTTCTCAGCGAACAATTGGCCGGATCGGAAGCGCCTCTCTGGCAGCGCGCACTCCAGCTACGAGTTCTGCATCAGACATTGCTGACTCTAGGCAGATTGGAAGAGGCCATACGAATAGCGGACGAGCTCGAGCCCCTGGCGACCAGGATAGGGCAACATTATTCCATCGCGCTTTGCCTGAGCACCCGAACGTGGCTCGAATTTGTCAGTAAGCCCGACCTGGTCAAATTGGAGGCCGGCTTCCAGGAAGTGGCGAAGTCCGATGCGAAGGCGCGGTTTCCCTTCTGGCAAGTTCTCTCCGAGGTACAACTAAGTGTGTTGGATCTTATTCGCGGCAACTGGGCAGGCGCTCTATCGCATGCCCAAGCCTCCTGCCGCCGCGACCCTGAGATGAGCTCGATCGACGGATTCGGTGAGGGAATACTTTTTCGACAGATGGCTTACGCCGGCGATCGCGCCGGCGCATTGGCGCTTCTTGAAAAAAACCGCCCGCTGTTACCGGTTAGCGGCAAACAGAACTACAGGGGTTCGTGGTGGCTGCTTGGCTTGGTCGTCGAGGGCCTGGTCATGCTCGGCGAGCAAGCGCAAGCCGGACAGCTTTACCCAGTTGTCCGCGAGTTGATCGCCACTGGAGCAGTAGTGGGTTGGCCGGTCCCACGCTACACCCAGACTATCGCGGGACTCGCAGCCGCCGGCGCACGTCAGTGGGAAGAGGCCGAGAATCATTTTCAGCGCGCAAGCCGGCAAGCTGATTACTTTCCCGATCGCCTCGAACAAGCTGAGTTGCGCCGCTTCCACTCGATGATGCTCAGGGACCGCGACGCCCCAGGTGACCGCGGAAAAGCCCAAACGCTGCTCCGGGAGGCGCTCGAGATCTACACGCTTATCGGGATGCCTCGCCACATCGAGATGATTCAGGCTATCGCTGAAGACCTGGCCTCGTGACGGCGAGCCAGACGGGACTCTGATCCTTGCCGCGAGATGGTGGTGCCATGAATTCCGGCCCCACTGGCTGCGTGACGGCGTCGCGGACGATGCTGTCAATCTCATCAAGCGCGCCGTCATCGAGCTTCCATCCCATCACGTCGCCAACCGGGTCGAGCTGGCCGGGATGCCGCGCGCCCCATAGCGCGCTGGTGACGCCCGGCTGATCGAGCGCCCATCTCAGCGCGAGGTGTAAGACTCGTTTCCCGTAATTTTCCTGGGCGAATCGATCCAGCGTTCTGACGGCCTCGAGGTACTGTTCGAATCGCGGTGGTTGGAATTTTGGATCGGTTCTGCGCAGGTCGTCGCCTTCGAATTTGGTGTCGCGATTCATGCGGCCGCTGAGCAATCCGCGGCAGATCGCGCCATATGCGAAAACCGCAATGCCGTCGCGCTCGCAAAATGGCAAGACATCCTTTTCGATCTCGCGCTCGAAGAGATTGTAAGGAGGCTGCGCGGTATGGATCGGAGCGACCAGCCCGAATTCATTCATCTGGGACGGCGAAAAGTTGCTGACGCCAATCGCGCGGATCTTGCCCTGCTTTAACAGCGTGGCCATCGCGTCGGCGGTCTCGCTAATCGGCGTCATCGGATCGGGCCAGTGCACCTGGTAGATATCGATAACGTCGGTCTTGAGCCTTTTGAGCGAGGCCTCGATCTCCGCGAAAATTCGCTTGCGATTCGCGTGACGAAACGGCTCGCCGTTGCTCCAGTCGAGCCCGACCTTGGTGGCGATCGTCACGCGCTGCCTCACACTGCTCGACGCGAGCGCTTTCCCGACAATCTCTTCGGACCTGCCGAAGCCGTACACCGGCGCGGTGTCGACCAGGGTGATTCCGCGATCGATCGCGGAGTGAATCGTGCGGATCGATTCCTGTTCATCGGTGCCGCCCCACATCCATCCGCCCATCGCCCACGTGCCCAGACCGATTCGCGAAAACTGAAGATCATCGCCAAGAATTTTCGAGGTTTCCATCTTTTTCTCCTGTCACGATTTGCTTGGATTGCTCTCGACTGGCTGCACCGGTTCGCCGTCGCGCGCCGCCTCTCCAACGTTCACTGCGATCTGCTCGCCGGGCCGCAGGTCACCGCTGACTTCTACCGTGTAACCGTCGTCGTGGCCGAGCGTTACCTCGACCAGTTTGAGGTGATTGTCGCGCACCACGGGCAAATAGGTTTTGTCGTTGCGGAATATGATCGCGTCGTCGGGCGCCGTCAGATTCGAGACCGTCACATGCGCGGTCATCTTCATGTTCGCGTACATCCCGGGGAACAGCGACCGATCCTGGTTTGCCAGATCGCACTCGACCTGCATCGTGCGTGTGACTTGATCGAGGGCCTCGGGATGACGCGTGACTGTGCCGATGAATTTGCGGTTCGGATAGTCGATGACGGTTACCGTCGCGGGATCGCCATCTTTGATAAGCGACGAAAAGGTCTGCGGCACGAACGCGTAGATTCGGAGCGGCGCCTGCGAGGCCAGTGAGACGATCGGCGTGGATGTGCTGATGGTGGTGGTATTTGCGCTCACCGAGGCGGACACGGGCGCAGTAGCCGCCGGAATCAAGGTGCCGGGATCGACGAAGCGCGCGGTCACGATACCGTCGAAGGGTGCCCGCACTACTTCGTACCCTTGCATCGCGAGTTCCTGTTCGTAAGCGGCTTTGGCCTGCAGCATCGCGGAGTGAGTATCGTCGGCGGTCTGTTGCGGAACGACCTGCTGGCGAACGAGTTGCTGGTTGCGTACATCGGTAATGTTCTGAATCCAATAGAAGGAGCGCGCATCCGCCACCTGCTTGTCCGTCTCCGGCGATTCGATGATTGCGATAACTTCTCCATTCTTGACGTGGTCGCCCTTGTCCACGTTGATGGTCTTCATGTAGCCGGGGACCTTTGCGTAGACCGGAGTTTCGATATAGCCGTGAATGGAGGCTGGAAGTTCGATCGTCCGCGTCGCACCGCCGCCCGATAGTTGCGTCACCAGCACATGCGGTCCGAGCGCGGCGGTGTGGCTGAGCTGGGTTGTCTGGCGTTGAAGGAGCTGCTGCCTGGCCAGCACGAATCCACCGGAGACGCTGAAGGCGACGAATACCGCCGCGAACAATGCGACCGCGAGCGTCCGGCCGGACCTTCGTTGACTGCTGCTTTCTGATGACCTCACGTTGAAACTCCTCCCTCAGGCTCCCGGCGTTGCGATCGATTCGATTCGTTCATCGCGCTGCTTCTTGGTGATGAGCGTGCGGCTGAAGATCGAATAAACCGCCGGCACCACGAACAGCGTCATCAAGGTTGCCGCGAAAAGTCCGCCGATGACGGCGCGTCCCAGCGGCGCGTTTTGCTCCGAGCCCTCGCCGATCGCGAGCGCCATCGGCAGCATCCCTAGAATCATCGCGAGCGCCGTCATGATGATCGGCCGGAAGCGGACGTGGCCCGCTTCGATCGCGGCCTCGACCGGCCCCATCCCTTCCTCGCGCATCTCGTTGGCAAAAGTGATGAGCAGGTTGCCGTTGGCGACGCCGACGCCGACCGCCATGATGGCGCCCATCAGCGACTCGACGTTGATCGTCGTGCCCGTCAGCACCAGCATCCAGAGCACGCCGGCCAGAGCGCCCGGAACGGCCATTGTGATGATGAACGGCTCGAGCCAGGACTGAAAATTCGCAACCATCAGCAGATAGACCAGCAGGATCGCGAGGATCAGGCCGAGGCCCATCGTCCGGAACGATTGGTTCATCGCCTGGCTCTGCCCGCGGATGACGACATGCGTGCCCGCCGGCAGCTGGCCGAGAGTGTTTATCGCTTTTTGAACCGCGTTGGTCGTGCTGCCCAGGTCGCGTCCTTCGACGTTGCAGTTCACGTCGATAACTCGCTGCACCGTGTAGTGCGCGACCACGGCGGGGTCGTTAGCGTGGCGAATCGACGCAACGTTGGCGAGAAATTGTACCGCCTGCCCAGTGGTGCCGTTGGTCAGGGGCGTATTGGCGATTTGATCGACAGACGCGGTCGTCTGAATGGGCGCCTGGGTCACGACGTTGTAATTGACGCCGTTGACCGGGTCGAGCCAGTAGTTCGGTGAGATGAGCGTGTTACCGCTCAGCGACGAGAGCAGCCCAGACGCGACCTGCTGCTCGGTTACGCCGAGCTCGAGCGCCTTGGCGCGATCGACCTTGACACTGAACGACGGGTAGTCCAGCGGCTCCGCAATCCGCATATCGGTGACGCCCGGAATCAGCGCCATCTTGGCGGCCAGACGTGTCGCGATGTCGTAGTCGGAGTGGAGATCGTTGCCGTTGATCTGAGCGTCGATGGCCGCCGGCAGCCCGAAGTTCAGCACCTGGTTCACGATGTCGGCGGCCATGAAGTAGCCTTCGACATTCGGAAACTTCGTGCTCATCATTTCGCGGATGCGATGCTGATAGACGGCCGTCGGATGATGATTGGGCTTGAGCTGGATCAGGATCTCGCCGTCCTGCGGGCCGATGTTGTCGCTCGGGAAGAACGCGATCGCATACGGCTGCGGCAGATCGATGTCGTCGCTTATCTGCTGCAGCTCATCGGCGGGAACTATCTGCCGGATCGAGCGCTCGATATTGTCGACAATCACTTGAGTCCGCTCGATTCGCGTTCCGCTCGGCGCGCGTACGTGAAATTTCATCAGTCCGGCGTCGACCGCCGGAAAGAAATCCTCGCCCGTGACGTACAGCAGCGGGAGGGTCCCAATAATCATCAGCGCGGCGCAGGTCAGCGAGAGGCCGCGATGTTCGATGAAAGTGGTGACCGCTGATACGTAGTGCTTGCGCAGGCGCTCGAAGCCCGCTTCGAACCCTCGCAAGAACCGGCCCCAGAATCCCGTGCCGTGGAGCTCCTGGTGTTTCTCCGGCAGGAGGTAGGAGGCCATCGTCGGCACCAGCGTGCGCGACAACAGGTACGAGGTCAGCATCGCGAACACGACTGCAAGCGCGAGCGGAGTAAATAGGAAACGAGCGACTCCGGTCAGCAGCACCACCGGAAAAAAGACGATGCAGATGGAAAGCGTGCCGATGAAGGTCGGCGTCGCGATCTGATGCGCACCGTCCAGAATTGCGACCAGCAGCGGCTTATTCATCGCGTGATTGCGATGGATGTTCTCGACCTCGACGGTCGCATCGTCGACCAGCATCCCGACCGCAAGCGCAATACCGCCGAGCGTCATGGTGTTGATCGTCTGGCCTGCAAGATGCAGGCACGCGATCGATGTAAGGATCGAGAGCGGGATCGACGCAATCACGATCAGCATGCTGCTAGGCGAGCCGATGAATATCAGCACCATCAGCGCGACCAGTGCCGCCGCGATCGCCGCCTCGCGCACGACCTCCCACAACGACGCGCGCACGAAGGCTGACTGGTCGAAGGTCAGCGCCACCTTCAAGCCCTTGGGCGCGACTGCAAGAATCTCCGGGATGCGATTCCGCACGGCGTCGACGACTGCCAGCGTCGACGCGGATGCGTGCTTGATCACCAGCAGAAACGTTGCCGGGCGCCCGTCGATACGCACGACGTTACTCTGCGGCTGATGCGTATCGCTAACCGGCGCGATATCGCCGAGAAAGATCGGGATGCCGTTGGTCACTTTTACCGGCAGCTGGTTGAAATCCGACACTTTCGTCGGATTCATGTTCAGGTCGACGTCGTACTCGTAGTTGCCCATGCGAGCCGTGCCCGACGGGATGACGACGTTGGTCGTCGAGAGCGCATTGCCGATATCCACCGGCGACAGGCCGTTGGCATAGAGCTGCTTCGGGTCGAGGTTGACGACGACCGCGCGTTGAACGCCTCCAATCGGCGCGGGCGACGAAAATCCAGGTATCGTGAAAAGTTGCAGGCGAATGAAATTCAGACCGTAGTCAAAGAGCTGCTGTTGCGAGAGCGTCTCGCTATAGATGTTGAGCTGAGCGACCGGGACGTTCGCGGCGTTGTAGGAAATGATATTCGGGGCCGTGGTTCCGAGCGGCGCCTGCCGCAGGATCGTCTCAGAGACCGAGTCGATTTGCGCGATAGCGGCGCCGATGTCGGTGCCCGGCTGGAAATAAACCTTGAGCACGCCAATTCCGATGATCGACTCCGACTCGATATGCTCGATTCCGTCGACGGTCGTGGAATAAGCCCGCTCGCTGATGATCGTAAGCCGGCGCTCCATGTCGACCGCGTTGAGTCCAGGGTAGCTCCAGACCACCATCACGACGGGCAGATTGATGGCGGGAAAAATGTCGACGTTCATCAAGGCAAACGACAGAACGCCCATCACCAGCATCAGCATGGCCATGACCGCCACTGAGAGCGGGCGGCGCAGAGCCATTCTTACGATCCACATCATGGCGAGATCCCTCCCAGGAATGGCCTCATCGATTCATCGCGACGCCACGGCCTTCACTCTTGAAAGCAGGGTGGTCGGCTGAGGCTCCTCGTGGACCCTCGCCAGACGTTCCATTTCGCTGATCACGCTCGAGAAATCCTCGTCACCATCGACCGCCGTCCGGGCTGCATTGATCTGAAGCGCAGCCGCCGTCGCCGGCATCGGCGCGCCCAGCTCTCCTGCCTTCTCTAGGATCAATTTGAAGTCCTTGTTCATCAGCCTCAGCGGGAATTGCGGCGAGTAGTCGTCGTGCTCTGCGCGAAGCAGCTTGTTCTGGTGCGCAGGCGATATGACGGCAGTCTTGGCGAGCACTTCCAGCAGGAGTTCGCGATTGAGGCCCGCCTTTTCTCCGAAGGCCACCGCTTCCGCGATCGCCTGCATGTTCAGACCGAGCAAAGCATTGACCACCAGCTTCATCGTGGTCCCGGAACCGCTGGGCCCGAGGAGAAAATACTGCTTCGCCACCGCGGAAAAGATCGGTTGGCAGGCGTGGAACACATCCGGGTCGCCGCCGCCGAGAAGCGTCAAGGTCCCATTCTCCGCGGCAGGCGTACTGCCGGAAATCGCTACGTCGAGAACTTCGATTCCCCGTTCCCTGCCCATCCGATGAAGCATTCTCGACGTATCGGGCGAGATGGTGCTCATCTCGATCACGATGCTGCCGGGATTCGCGCAGGCCAGAACTCCCTCCGGACCCTGGTAGACGCTCAGAACCGCTTCGTCATTTGGCAGACACGAGATGATTACTTCTGACTTCCTTGCCAGCTGGCGAATGCTCGGCGCCACCGTCGCTCCGTCTGCAACGAGCGTCGTCGCTTTGCGACTCGTGTGATCGTTCACTACGAGCTTAAAGCCGTCATTTACAAGTCTACGCGCCATGAGCTGTCCCATCGCGCCCAGCCCTATGAATCCAATCGTGGAATTTTTGGAAATCATTTTCCTAATGCTCTCCGTTGGAATATCGCGAACAAATTCCTAGATGATTGTGAATGAGACCAAGACCAAAACGGTCATCGCGGTCAGTAGCGCGAGCCCCATCAACACCATCGCCTCCATCGCCAGGCCCTCGCTGTAAGAGCCGTACGGAATCGCGCGCGGGTGAACGATCTTCGTTTCGTGCGGTGCAGCCTTGGTAAAATACCTGTAATTCTCGACCAAATTCGTTTTCATTTTCGTTATCCTCTCAATCCATCAAGCGTGAGAAATCGGCGCACGACTGGCGTGCTCCCCGAATTCACAGGGAAAGTCCGTATTTCTCCAGCAGAATTGAATTTTGCAAAGGAGTTTCGTCTGGGCGTCAGCCGTCGCATCGCCGTCATTGGTCGGCACGAATAATGGCCAGCTTTTGCAAGCGTCCGCTTTGACGCCTGAGGCGAGGTATCGTAAACAATTCGCGAGGGACGACTATTGTGTCGACGATTTGATCGACAGCGAGGAGATCCGGCTGCTGCCTGCGCTCAGAAGGATGCTGCTCGCATAGCTCTCAAAAACCCTACGATGCACGCCGAGGATTGATTCATGGATAGCCAGGCCGCCAGCAATCGCGTCGAACGCGCCCCTGAATTCCCGCTCGACACCATCGATATCATCAGCCCCGACCACTATCAGAAAAACGGCTACCCGCACGCAGAGTGGACGTTCCTGCGCAAGCACCATCCCGTGTTTTACGTGGAACGGCCGCGCATTGATTCGTTTTGGGCGATCACCAAGGCGGCCGACATCAAGGAGATCAGCATTCAGCCGCGGCTATGGCTCAACGGGCCGCGGCTCGCGGTCTTCATGTGGGACGAGGGCGCGGATGGCCCTCCGCCCGAGTTGCCACTCAAGCATCTGCTCAACATGGATCCGCCGGAGCACGGCGAGTATCGGACCATTCTGAGCCGCTATTTCACGCCGCGTTCGGTTCGCGCGCTCGAGGCCGAGGTCGCGAAGATAACCGCGGAAATTCTCGACGATGTGATGGACCGCGAGCAATGCGACTTCGTCACCGAGATCTCGTCCAAGGTCCCCGTGGCGGTCATTGCCGAGATGCTGGGAGTGCCGCGCCCGGATTGGCCGACCCTGTTCCGATGGACCAACGAAATCATCGGCGGAGGAGATCCTGAGTTCCAGCGTGGCAAGGATGCGAACGAGACTTTCGCGCAGGCCCGCATCGAGATGTTCACCTACTTCACCAATCTGGTCGAAGATCGCCGCAAGCATCCTACCGGCGACGTCACCAGCATCGTCGCCAACGCGGAAATCAACGGCGCTCCTCTACCCGCCATCGAACTTCTTTCGTACTTGCTGCTGCTCGTGGTGGCGGGCAACGAAACCACGCGCAATGCGACCAGCGGCGGATTGCTCGCACTGATCGAGAACCCCGAACAGTTCCAGCGGCTCAAGTCCGATCCCACGTCCATCAAATCCGCCGTCGAGGAAATCGTGCGCTGGACCTCTCCGGTTATCCAGTTCTGCCGCACTGCCGCGAGTGACACTGTCGTGCGCGGACAGAAGATTCGCGCCGGCGAGTCGGTGTGCCTGTTCTACCCGTCAGCCTGCCGTGATGAGGAGGTTTTCGATCAACCGTTCAAGTTCGACATCGGCCGCAATCCGAATCCTCATCTCGCATTCGGCATCGGAGAGCATTTCTGTCTCGGCTCGAACCTGGCGCGGCTCGAGCTGGAAGTTATCTTCAGGGAGCTCGCCAAACGCCTCGACTACGCGGAGCTGGCCGGACCGGTCGAGCGGTTGCGCTCGAGCTTCGTCGGCGGCGTCAAGCACATGCCGATCCGTTACAAGCTGAGGCCCGCCGAGTAGGTCTAATTCGTCGCGGAAATCTGCCTGCGATATCCAAGCAACGCGCGCCGTGGAATGTGGATGAGGCCAGGCTTGCCCACATGGCGCGCGATGGCTGCACTCGCGACGATCATCATCGCAGGCGCCACCGGATGCGCGCGACGACGGCCGCCGGCGCCGCCTCCCGCGCCCAAGCCGCAGACGATCGAGCAGCTTAGAGCCGCAATCGCCGACGTGCTCAAGCGCACTCACACGCCCGGATGCGGCTTAGCCCTCGTTACAAAGGACAGCGTCGTCTATGCGGGCGGGGTCGGTAAGGCCGACCTCCCGGCGAACCGCGATGTCACCGGCGACACGATGTTCCGCATCGGATCCATCACCAAGAGTTTCGTCGCGTTGTCGCTGCTGAAGCTGCAGGAGCAAGGCAAGGTCGACATCCATGCGAAGGTCGCCGAAGTCGCGCCCGAGGTGAAAATCGTCAATCGATGGGACGCGACCGATCCGATCAGAATCGTAAACCTGCTCGAGCACACCGCCGGCTTTGACGACATGAAGCTCGCGGAGACCTTCGACATGAGCGGCGGCCCTCCGGTGCCGTTGCTCGACACGTTCGCGCGGTTTCCCGGACCGCAGGTCGCGCGATGGCGTCCCGGCACGCTCCAATCCTACTCGAATCCTGACTATGGCGTCGCCGGTTATATCATCGAGAAACTCACCGGCCAGCCGTGCGAGGACTACATCGCGGATAACATCCTGCGCCCGCTTGCGATGACGCATTCCGACATGCGGCTTACTCCCGACGTGATTCGCGCGCTTGCGCAGGGCTATCGCGGGAATCCGCCGTTACCAGTGCTCTACTATCCGATACTGCTGCGCCCGGCCGGCGAGATGAAGTCATCGCCGAACGAGATGGCGCGATTCGTCCGCATGATGCTCAATCGCGGCACGCTCGACGGCGCAAGGATAGTAAGCCCGGAATCGATTGCGCGGATGGAGACGACGGAGACCGGTCTGGCCGCGCGCGCCGGCTTCAAAAACGGATACGGGCTTGGCAACTACGTGAGCGTCAGGCATCCGATCGTGACGCACGGCCACGACGGCGGCATCGACGGCTTCCTTTCGTCGTACGCGTACATGCCGGAGCAGGGACTAGGCTATTTTCTCTCGATCAATGCGAGCAGCCCGGCGCTAAGACAGGTTGAAGACCTGCTCTTCACCCACATTACGCGCGGAGTTGCGGTTCCGCCCAAGCCGGCGGCCGTGCCGCTCGACGCGGATGCGCTAGCGGCGACCGGCTTCTACCAGTTTGCATCGCCTCGCAACGAGAAATTCAAGTTCCTTAACGAGGTCCTTATCAGTGGGTGGACCTATGCCGACCACGGGAAGCTCTACCGCCGGGGCCTTATCCCGAGTCCGCGCGAGGAACTGGTCTATCTCGGCCACAATCAGTTCCGCACCGAAAAAGAGTCTGGAGCCAGCGGTGTCTATTGCGCGGACGACGACGGCAGCCGTTACAGATGCGGCGAGCTCGCATGCTTTCGCAGGATCAGCCCGATCTGGCCGACGACTCGGCTCATCCTGCTGGTGGGCGCCGCGCTGACGATGGCGACTTCGATCGGATTCGCGGTGGTCTGGATTCCGCGCAAGATGTTCGGGCGAATGAAGGGCGTGAGATTTCTTTCAGTGCGCGTCGTCCCGCTGCTCGCGTCGCTCACCTTTCTCATCACCATCGTGCTGTGGATACACGGCGGCGATTCGACCTTGGCACTCGCGACACCCAGTCCCTTCGCCGTCAGCATATTTTTGCTGACAATTCTGTTCGCGATTCTCTCGGCTGCGGCAATCGTGCTCGCGATTCGTTCATTCAGATACCCGATGAATCGCGCGGTCCGGCTTCATTCGATTGCGGTTGCGTTCGCGTGCATCGGGTGGACCGTTCTTCTGGGCTATTGGGGAATGATCGGCTTGCGCTTCTGGACCGTCTAGCGCGCGCGGGAGAGGGGCCTTCAGTCCCAGACTGGCGGCTTGCGAGCTATCCACGGCTGCGCCTGTTCGAGTTGGCCCGCGAGCTGAATCAGCGTTGCTTCGTCGCCGTAGCGCCCACCGAACATCACACCGATCGGCAAGCCTTCGCGATTCCAATGGAGCGGGAGCGAGATCGCCGGTTGTCCCGTGATGTTGTAAATGGGGCAGGCGACCGCGAAGTTTGTCATCGTTTCGTCGAGTAGCGTCGTGGCCGGGCTCATGAAGTCGATTGCGCCGATCCGGAGCGGCGGCTGACCCAGCGTCGGCGTAAGGAACAGATCATACGATTCGAAAAACGCCGCGAATTGGCGGGAGGCCTGCTGCAGCAGCGCCTGCGCAATCAGATATTGCGGCGCCGACACGTTCCTCCCGCGCTCGTACATGTTCCATGTGAAGGTCTGGAACTTTTCGGGCGTCGGCTCGGCGCCGGTCAGCATCCGCGTCGCCTCGATCGAGAGCGCGACTCCCGCCGCGTAAACAGTTTCGAAGAGTTGCGCGAGCATCGGGTAGTTGAGTTGCGGCGCTGCCTCCTCCACCTCGTGTCCAAGTTCCGCGCATAGCTTCGCCGCGCGCTGCGTCGCCTCGATGCAGTCCGGATGAACGGCGCCGCCAAGAGGATTCTCCGTCGCGAACCCGATTCGAAGCCGCTTCGGCGGCGTCGACGCTTCTTGCAGATAGGGGCGGAGCGGCGGCGGTGGGAAGTAAGGATCGCCGGGCATCGCACCCGCGGTCGCATCGAGCGCGGCCGCACTGTCGCGGACGGTTCTGGTCAACACGTGCTCGACGATGAAGCCGCCGAGGATGTCGCCGAGCGTCGGCGCGAGCGAGATACGTCCCCGCGTCGGCTTCAGTCCAACCAACCCGCAGCACGCCGCCGGAATTCGAATCGAGCCGCCGCCGTCGTTGCCGTGAGCGACAGGCACGATCCCCGCCGCGACCGCCGCGGCTGAGCCGCCGCTCGATCCGCCCGGCGTACGCTCCAGGTCCCACGGATTGTGCGCCGGTCCGTAAAGGCGCGACTCGGTGACCGGTGGAATTCCCAATTCGGGCGCGTTGGTCTTGGCGAACGGGATGAAGCCGGCACGCTTGTAGCGGGCTACCACCTCCGAGTCCGCCGGCATCGGCGTAACCGGAATGAACGCGCACGCCGAACGCGTCGGCATCCCACCGCAGTCGCCCATGATGTCCTTGAGCAGCAAGGGCACACCCGCGAACGGCGCCGCACCGGCCATGTGCGCATTCGCCGCGGCACGCGCGCGATCGTAATCCTTGAAGACGATAGCGTTGAGCTTCGCGTTATGTTTTTCCGCGCGCGCAATCGCCGCGTCCATCAACTCAGCCGGCGTGATCTTGCCGTCGCGCACCAGGCGCCCGACCGCCAGGCCGTCGAACGATGCGTATTCATTGAATGCCATGATTGTTTTCGCTCGCGGTCATTTGTAACACCTTGCAATCGGCTGCCATAGTGCGAGCCCGATGGGCCGAAAGGGGAAAATCAACCGCGAGCGTGACTCATAGTGCCGTCCTCCACTCCGCTGAAATACGTGCTCGCCATCGACATGGGCTCCGGCAGCACCAAGGCCGCTCTGGTCTCGAGCGCGGGCGAAGTCGTCGCGTCGGCGATCCGCCATACCACTACGAAGATGATGGAGGGAGGCGCCGTCGAGCAGGATCCCGAGGAATGGTGGCGCTCGGTCTGCGACGCGGCGAAGGAGGCGATCGCGGCCTCGCGAGTCCCCGCGCCACAAATCATCGCTGTCGCATGCACGACGCTATGGGCCGTCACGGTGCCCGTCGACAAGAGCGGCGCCGCAATCGGCAACGCGATCTCGTGGATGGACACTCGCGGCGCGAAATACAATCGCGCCATCGTCAGTGGATTCCCGCGAATCCAGGGCTACGGGCTGTTCAAGGCGCTCAAATGGCTGCGCTTCACGGGCGGCGCGCCGGTTCAGTCGGGCGTCGACGGCCTCGGGCATATCCTCTTCATCAAGAACGAGCGCCCCGAGGTCTATGCGCGGACCTTCAAGTTTCTCGAGCCG
Organism: Binatus sp. (SeqCode); assembly: GCA_049590495.1. Taxonomy (GTDB): domain Bacteria; phylum Desulfobacterota; class Binatia; order Binatales; family Binataceae; genus Binatus. Next base: position 12,409 of record JBAWCX010000170.1, on the reverse strand, counting down.
ATGGACTACCTCAACCTGCGGCTCACCGGACAATTCGCCGCGTCGTACGCGACGATGTTCACGTACTGGCTGACCGATATTCGCAACCCTGACAGGATTGACTATGTGCCCGAGTTGCTTGCGATGGCCGGCGTCGATCGCGCGAAGCTGCCTGACTTGCGGCCGGTGAACGCCGTGCTCGGCACCATCAAGTCCGAAGTCGCAGCGGAGCTTGGCCTGGCGCCATCTACTCGCGTCGTCATGGGCTCGGCCGACGGCCACGCGGCGACCCTGGGGGCGGGGACAGTGCGCGATTACGAGGGCTACTTCTATATCGGTACGTCGTCGTGGCTAAGCTGCCACGTGCCCGCGAAGAAGACCGATCCGATCCACATGCTGACGGCGATGCCGGCCGCGCTGCCGGGCCGCTACATGGTCGGTGCGGAGCAGGGCGCGGCAGGACGCAGTATCGAGTTCGTGAAAGACATCCTGTATCCGGCGGGCAGCGCGAATTCTCCGATCGATATTTACGCGGACATGAACCGGCTGGCCGCGGAGGTCACGCCGGGGAGCGACGGGCTGATATTCACGCCTTGGATCAACGGCGTGCTCGCGCCGCACGAGGACGCCTCGACGCGCAGCGCCTTCTTCAATCAGACCGCACGCACCGGCCGCGGCCATTATGTGCGCGCCGTGATGGAAGGCGTCGCCTACAACCTGCGATGGCTCAAGGGTCACGTCGAGAAGTTCATCGGGCGGCCGTTCGAGCAGCTCAATTTCATCGGCGGTGGCGCGAGCTCCGATCTGTGGTGCCAGATCCACGCCGACGTGCTCGGATGCACAGTGCGGCAGGTCGCCAACCCGCGCAATGCCAACGCGGTCGGCGCGGCGCTGGCGGCGTTTGCGGCGCTGGGCGAGATCAAGATCGAGGAAATCTCGGGACGGGTGAAAATCGCCGCAGAGTATCGGCCCATCGAGATCAACCTGCGAATCCACGATCGCCAGTTCCGCGAGTTCCTCGAGTTTTACAAGCGCAACCGCGCCATCTACCGCCGCCTCAACCCGCCCTCGTCGGATTGAACGTGACGATGGACTAGTATTCAAATCGATCGGGATCATCAGGAGTAGTTACATGCCCAAGGCAGCGAAGAAGAATCAAGCGCCCTCCGGACCTTTCGGAGATATGTTCCCTTATCGCGAGACCTTCGAGACCTATCGCGAGCTGCCCGCCAGGAGCCGGCAACCCGAGGACGTCATGCGGGAGTTGCGCAGTATCGCGCGCGAGGAAAACGCGCGCTGGCAGACCGGCCAGATCTCCGGCACCTACTATCACGGCGGGATGGAGCACTATGCCTACCTCAACCGCGTGTTCTCGCTCTTCTCGCACGTCAACCTGCTACAGCGCGACATGTGCCCGAGCGGCACCAAGTTCGAAGGCGAGATAATTGCGATGACGGCGCGGATGCTCGGCGCCGAGCTGGCGCGCGAGAGCGATCCGCAGGCCGACGTGTGCGGCGCGATCACTTCAGGCGGCACCGAGAGCATCATCCTGCCGATGCTGGCGTATCGGGAGAAAGCCCGCGCCGAGCGCGCAATCACCGCGCCCGAGATGGTGGTGCCCGACACGATTCATCCGGCATTTTCCAAGGGCGCGCACTTTTTCGGGATCAAGCTGATTCGCGTGCCGGTCGGACCCGACTACCTTGCCGACGTGGACGCGATGCGGCGCGTCGTCGGGCCCAACACCATCGCGATCGCCGGCTCGGCGGCAAACTATCCGCACGGGCTGATCGATCCGATCGAAAAGTTGTCCGACCTCGCACTTGAAGCCGGCGTCGGTCTGCATGTCGATAGCTGCTTCGGCGGTTTCATCCTGCCGTGGATCGCAAAGCTGGGGTATGAGATTCCGCCCTTCGACTTCCGCCTGCCCGGCGTCACCTCGATGTCCTGCGATACGCACAAATGGGGCTATGGGCTGAAGGGCGCGTCGGTCGTGCTCTATCGCAACCGCGCGCTGCGCCGGCGCATGTACTTCTCGATGACCGATTGGCAGGGCGGTCTGTATGCGTCGCCCACGATTGCCGGCAGCCGCTCGGAGGGAATCAGCGCGTCGACCTGGGCAGCGATGGTCACGCTCGGCGAGGAGGGCTATCTGAAGGCGACCCGCCACATCATGAAGGCGGCGGACACGATCAAATCGGGGGTTGCGAAAATTCCGGAGCTCAAGATTGTCGGCAAGCCGACCTACTGCATCGCCTTCACATCCGACCAGGTCGACATCTATCACGTCAATGATTTTCTCGCGGAGCGCGGATGGCGCCTCAACGGGCTCCAAAAGCCCGCGGGCTTTCATCTGTGCGTGACGTTGCCGCAGACGCTGCCGGGAGTGGCGACGCGTTTCGTTCGCGACATCGCGGCCGGCGTCGAGTACGCGAAGAATCCGCCGGCAACGCCCGCGCGCAGCGGCGCGGTTTACGGCGGCGGCGCGGCCTCGCTCGATCCATCGATGGTGAATGAACTGATGCTCGCGTGGCTCGACGCGAGCACCGAAGTCCCGTGACGCGCGATGTGGTGGCAGGCGGCGGCCGACCTGGTGACCGCGATTCACGTGGGCTACGTCGCGATCGTGGTCGCTGGGTTCGTCGCCATTCTGATCGGCGGCGCAGCTCGTTGGCATTGGGTCGGGAATTTCTATTTTCGCATCGTCCACCTCGCGATGATTCTGCTCGTGTGCTGCGAGGCGCTCGTGGGCGCAACCTGCCCGCTCACTGTGTGGGAGAATACGTTGCGAGTGAGAGGAGGCGAGCTCGGCTACTCACGCGATTTCGTCGGCTACTGGCTCGACCGCCTGATATTCTATGAAGCACCGGCGTGGGTGTTCACCGCTGCCTACCTCGCCTTCGGCGCGCTGGTGATCCTGACATTCTGGTTCGTCCCGGTTAAGTGGCCCGCCGCGAACCGCTCGCGCTCGTGCTCCTAAGCGTGCGCCGTCTCAGTCGCCTGGAGTAACTGGTCGAATGATGCGCGAATTGCCGCATGGAGATCAGTCTGATAAAAGTCCGGGCGGCAGCGGGTTAACGGGCGGTGGATTTTTCGTCGCAGTTGGATCTTGCCGATGCCTCCCAAAATTATTGAGAGCGGACCCACCACGCCAGCGTCTTCGCCCGGCCAGTCGTCCAACGAACGCCGGTATCTGGCTCTGTTGAATGAGCTGCCGATTCTGTTCGCGCAGGACACGGCGCCTGGGCCTTTGCTGCAAAGGCTCACCGAACGTCTGGTCGAAACCATTCCCGGTGCGACGCGAGGCGCGATGCTCCTTACCGACCGCGCCAGCGGGAAGCTTCTCCTCAGAGCTCATGTTCCGACCGGGAAGGCCGACGCCAGCCTGGCACTTGCGCAACGAGCGATGGACCAGCGTCAGGGATTCATTTGGCGCCAGGATGAGGACGAGAGTCAGAACCCTTCAACGTCTGGGTATCGTGTCGAGTCCGCGATGTACGCGCCGATGCTGTGGAGAGACGAGACGCTAGGGGTCGTTTGCGCCGACTCTCAAGATTCCGTGCTCGATGCCGACGACCTGCAACTGATGGTCACCATCGCACACTATGCCGCGACGGCGGCGGTCCAGCAGCGCCTGCAGGACGACGTTCGGCAAAATGCCAGCCTCCTTACTCGGCTGATGACGAACTTCTCGCCCAAGATTCGCACGCAACTCCTGGCCAGAGCCCGCAACGGACGGCTCCGCCTGGGCGGCGAGAAATCCGAGATCGTAGTCATGATCTCCGACCTTCGCAGTTTCACCCGCATGAGCATGGACATGGAAGCCGAGGACGTCTTCGACATGCTCAACGACTACCTTGCGGCCGAGAGCGCGGCGGTATTCAAACACGACGGCACCATCGACAAGTTCATGGGCGACGGCATATTAGCGGTGTTCGGAAGCCCTGAGCCTGATCCCGCCAGGCATCAGAAAGCGGTGGCGGCGGCACTGGCGATGCAGGACGCGATGAAATTGGTGAACGCGTCGCGACGGGCCAGCGGGCAAGTTACTTGCGAGGCGGGCATCGGGATTCACTGCGGGCAGGCCCTCCACGGCTTCGTCGGGTCCAACGAACTCCTTGAATTCACGGTGATTGGCGACACGGTTAATCTCGCGCAACGCCTGGAAGGCGCTGCCTCCGGCGGCGAAATTCTCATCAGCCGCGAGATGCATCAGCGCGTGTGGGAAACGGTCGACGTGGAACCGATCACGATCGAAACCAAGCACGAAGGCCCGCTCCCCGCGTTCCGGCTAAGAGGCATCAAGGACGCCCACAAAGCTCGCGCTCGCGACCTCTGAGCCTTATCAGCCGTTCGTCTCATCACGCCCGCAACCTGCATGTGCGTGCAGGATATTCGAGGTCGAGAAATGTCCGGTCAAACGGGCTAATCCGTCCTGCTTGACCATCACCGGATTCAGCGAGCGCGCGGCAGCTTCCGCGCTCGGAATTTTTTGGTAATGTTCAAACGACATACTTAGTTTTGACCGCAGCTACGTCCCGCGCTGCGCTTGAGTCATACAGGAGACTGCCATGCAGATGAACGTGAAACCCATCCCGACGCTTGAGCCCCGGATCAACGAGATCCGCGCGCTCACGGCGCAGATCGTCAACCGCGACATTCTGCCCCACGAGCGCACGCTCATGGCGGGATGGCGCGACGGCGGAACGGACGAGGAGCGGCGCAGCGCCCGCACGCTGCGGGAGTCAATCAAGGAGAAGGTGAAGCAGGCTGGTCTTTGGGCGCCGCATCTTCCGCCGGAGTATGGCGGGTCGGGCCTCGGTTTCCTCGAGCATGCGTACATGAACGAGGTGCTGGCCTACAGTATGGGAGCGGCGGCGCTGTTCGGCGTGGTCGCGCCCAACTCGGGGAACCAGCAAATCCTGCTCAAGTACGGCACCGAGGAGCAGAAGCGCAAATGGCTGGTGCCGCTGACCGAGGGCAAGATGGAGTCCGGCTTCTCGATGACGGAGCCCGACTCGGCCGGCTCGGATCCAAGGTCAATTAAGACTACGGCAGTCCGCGACGGCGACCAGTGGGTGATCAACGGGCACAAGTGGTTCACCTCGAACGGGTTTCGCGCCGATTTCCTCATCGTCATGTGCCGCACCGAAGGAAGCGGCGCCGACAACGGCCGCATGACGCAGATCATCGTGCCCAAGAACACGCCGGGCGTTCGCATCGTGCGCGGCATCGAGGTCTGGGGGCGGCCGAGCGATCACTGCGAGATTGTATATGACGACGTGCGCGTGCCGCTTAGCAACCAGCTCGGCCAGACCGGCTCGGGCCATCAGGCGGCACAGGATCGTCTCGGCGCGGGGCGCGTCTATCACTGCATGAACTCAGTCGGACAGATGTGGCGGGCCTTCGACCTGATGGTCGAGCGCGCGACGACGCGCGAGGTGCACGGCGGCAAGCTCGAGACCAAGCAGTTCATTCAGGGGTTCATCGCCGACTCTTACATCGACATCCAGGCGGCGCGGTTGATGACGATCCATTGCGCCGAGCGCATGGACGGCGGCACCGACCCGCGCACGGACATCTCGGCGATCAAGATCTTCGTCCCGGCGTGTTACGAGCGGGTGGTCGATCGCGCGATCCAGGTGTGGGGCGCGGCGGGAGTATCGGGCGACCTGCCGCTCGCCGGCATGTACCAGGGCGCGCGTACGCTGCGGCTCGCTGACGGCCCGGATGAGGTCCACAAGATCCTGATCGCGAAGAACGTGCTGATGCGGTATCACAACGGGGAGAGCTGGGACTTTGGCAACTGATCGCAGGCGCCGGCACCTGCGGCGCAAGCACGCGAACGAGGCGGTGACCGTGAAGGATACGAGTGTCAGGGGCTTAGTAGCTTCGGCGGTTTGTTTGATGATGGTGATTGGTGCCGCTTGCGCTGCGGACAATACCGTTCCGGGATGGGATCCGGAGGCATTTTCCCACGATCAGAGCACGCTCCAGATCATGACAATCGATCCCCAAGAGGGCGCGCACTGGTCGAAGCTGTGGCTGGTCGCGATAGACGGGCAGCTATATGTCCGGCTGGGTGATCGATCGTACGGCAGAGTTCAGAAAAATACGACGAGTCCCTACGTGAAGGTAAAGATTGGCGACGACAAGGAATTCGACAAGGTCCGGTTGGAGCCGGCGCTTGATATGAAGGACAAGGTCGCGGCGGCGATGGCCGACAAATACTTCATGGACATTTTGATTCGGCACGAGTCGCATCCGATGACGGCGCGACTGGTTGCGGAGCCGGCGCCAGCGCCACCGCAATGATCAGATAGCTGCGCGCGACAGCTCCAGGCGAACCGAACAAACGTCCGTGCGTCGAATCGCATACGCTGCTAGGATCGTACGTAACGCACCGGCTCCGCCCGCGAGCCGGACTGAAACTTGATCTCCTGGATGACCTTGGCCGGCGATGACTTCCCCTGAAGCGCAAACCGAATCTCAGCTGGTTTCAACGGGCCGGCGGCTCAGCCATATCGTCATCGAAGATGTGGCGCCGTCGGTTGACGGTGGCCGCTATCCGGCAAAGCGAATCGCCGGTGAGCCATGCGTCGTCGAAGCGGATATTTTTCGTGACGGGCCTCAAGTATTGCGCGCGGCAGTCAAATGGCGCCGCAAGCGCGACGAGGTCTTTGACGAAGCGCCGATGCTGGCGCTCGACAACGATCGGTGGCGAGGCGAGTTCCGCCCCACCGATAATGCACGCTACGTTTTCACGATCGAAGCGTGGACCGATCTGTTTGCCACGTGGCTCGCGGATTTCACCAAGAAGGTCAACGCGGCACGCCCGATTGCGTCCGATCTGTTGGAGGGAATAGCACTCGTCGAGAAAATGATTTCGGTGGCGCAGACCGCTGATCGTGAATTGCTTGAGCGAACCCTGGCGCGATTGCGGAAGACGAACGATGGAGCGACAGCGCTGGCGGCGATCAGCGACGCGGAGATTTCCGCTGCCGCGAGCCGCGTCGGCGAGCGATTCGGCATGACTCGATTCGAACCGCTCCTGGAACTCGTCGTCGATCGCAAGAAAGCGCGCTTCGGAACCTGGTACGAGATGTTTGTGCGATCGCAGGGAAGCGAGCCTGGCAGGCCGGGCACTTTCCAGGACGCCGAGCGCCGCTTGCCCGAACTTCGCGACCTGGGCTTTGACGTTGTGTACCTACCGCCGATACATCCGATCGGTCGCACCAATCGCAAGGGTCCCGGCAACGCGCCCAACGGCGGCGCGAACTCTCCCGGCAGTCCATGGGCGATTGGCAACGAGGCCGGAGGGCATACCGCGATCGATCCGTCGATCGGGACGCTTGGCGATTTCGACCGCTTCAACGCGGCGGCCAACCGCCTGGGAATCGAAGTGGCGCTTGATTTCGCGGTTCAATGCTCGCCGGACCATCCGTGGGTCCGTGAGCATCCGCAATGGTTCCGGCATCGGCCCGATGGGAGCATCAAGTACGCCGAGAACCCGCCCAAAGAATACCAGGACATATATCCGATCGACTTCGACACTTCGGATCAGCGCGGATTGTTCGAGGAACTGCTGCGCGTGGTCAGATTCTGGCGCAAGCATGGCGTGAGGATCTTTCGCGTCGACAATCCGCACACGAAACCGCCGCAATTCTGGGAGTGGCTAATCAACGAGATGCAAGCGACCAACCCCGAAGTGATTTTCCTGGCGGAAGCGTTTACGCGACCCAAAATGATGAAGGCCCTGGCCAAGGCCGGGTTTACTCAGTCGTATACCTACTTCACGTGGCGCAACACGAAGCTCGAACTGACTGACTATTTGACTGAGCTTACGCAAACCTCGATGCGGGAATATTTTCGGCCTAACTTTTTCACCAACACTCCCGACATTCTCGCGCCGATCCTGCAGAGTGGCGGGCGCGCGGCCTTCAAGATGAGGCTGGTACTCGCGTCGACGCTATCGCCTTCCTACGGAATCTATAGCGGTTTCGAACTGTGCGAAAACGAGGCCGTTCCCGGCACTGAAGAATATCTGAACTCGGAGAAGTACGAGATCAAAGTGCGCGACTGGAACCAATCCGGAAACATCAAGGAGTTCATCGGGCGCGTCAACTCGATTCGCCGCGACAATCCCGCGCTGCAACTATTTCTCAATCTCCAGTTCCTCAGCACCGACAACGACCAGATTCTCTTTTTCGCCAAGGCGACGCCCGGCAAGGAGAATGTGATTCTGGTGGCCGTCAATCTGGATCCGTTGCATGCTCATTATTGTACGGCGCTGGTGCCGCCCGAGGTGACCGGCGTTGCTCCGGGCGGGCGCTATCGAGTGACCGATCTGCTGACTGGGGCCAGCTACGTATGGTCCGAACGTAACTACGTGCGGCTGGATCCGAGCGTCGAGCCTGCACATATTTTGCGCGTCGAAGCGCGCCTGTGAGTTCCCCGTGCCCATCAAGCCTCAGCCTGAAAACGGCTCGACCTCCGATCCCTTGTGGTACAAGGACGCTATCTTCTACGAGCTCCGCGTCCGTTCGTTCTACGACAGCAACGGCGACGGGGTCGGCGACTTCCCCGGCCTGACTGAGAAGCTTGACTACCTGCATTCGCTGGGCGTCACCACGCTCTGGCTGCTTCCATTTTATCCATCGCCGATGCGAGACGACGGATATGACATTTCGGACTATACCAACATCCACCAATCATGCGGGACCCTGCGCGACTTCAAGATATTTGTTCGCGAGGCGCATCGGCGTGATTTGAAAATAGTCACTGAACTAGTACTCAATCACACGTCGGAACGTCATGAATGGTTTCAACGTGCGCGGCGTTCACCGGCGGGAAGTGACTATCGCAATTACTATGTGTGGAGCGATACGCCGGAGCGCTACAAGGACGCGCGCGTAATATTTCAGGACTTCGAGCCATCCAACTGGTCATGGGATCCTTTGGCCAAGGCGTACTACTTCCATCGCTTTTATTTCCATCAACCGGATCTCAACTACGACAATCCGGCGGTGGTCCGCGAAATTCGACGAGTGATCTCGTTCTGGCTCGGTCTTGGCGTCGACGGGCTCCGGCTCGACGCGGTTCCCTACCTGTTCAAACGCGAAGGAACGAATTGCGAGAACCTGCCCGAGACCCACGCATTCCTGCGTGAATTGCGAGCGTTCATCGACGCGAAGTTCGCCAACCGAATGCTGCTCGGCGAGGCGAATCAATGGCCCGAAGAAGCGGTTGCGTACCTGGCGGAAGGCAAGGAGTGCAACATGGCCTTCCACTTTCCCCTGATGCCCCGGATGTTCATGTCGGTGAGGATGGAAGATCGATTTCCGCTCACCGATATCTGGGCGCAGACGCCGGAGATCGATCCCACCTGCCAATGGGCATTGTTTCTCCGCAACCACGACGAATTGACTCTCGAGATGGTGACCGACGAAGAGCGCGACTATATGTATCGCGCTTACGCGCAAGACGCGCGCATGCGAGTCAATCTGGGTATTCGGCGGCGGCTCGCGCCGCTACTCGGCAACCATCGACGTACTATTGAACTGAATAATGCGTTGTTGTTTTCGTTGCCGGGAACTCCGGTTCTCTACTACGGCGACGAAATCGGAATGGGGGACAATGTTTATCTTGGCGATCGCGATGGAGTTCGCACTCCGATGCAATGGAGCGCGGACCGCAACGCCGGGTTTTCTGCGGCCAATCCGCAGCAACTCATTCTGCCTGTGATCATCGATCCCGAGTACCACTACCAAAGCGCCAACGTTGAAGCTCACGAAAGCAATCGTCACTCGCTTTTGTGGTGGATGCGCCGGCTGGTGGCTCTGCGCAAGCAGATCAAGGCATTTGGCCGCGGCTCGATGGAGTTTCTCAGTCCTGATAATTCGCACGTGCTGGCGTTTATCCGCGCTTATGACGGCCAGCGGATACTGGTCGTCGCCAATCTTTCGCGGTTCGTTCAATACGTCGAACTCGATCTCGCGAGGTTCAAGGGCACCACGCCGATCGAACTTTTTGGCCGCACACACTTCCCGCCGATCGGAGACTTACCCTATCTACTGACGCTGGGACCTCACGGCTTCTTCTGGTTCTCAATCGAACAGCCCGAACTCCATGCCGCTGCGCAACAATCCGAGTACAAACTTCCGCGCATCGAGATGAGCGCGGGCTTCGAGGGGGTTCTGCGCGGCGACGCGCGGCGCCAACTGGAGCTGCTGCTGCCTGACTATCTGCCGTACTGCCGATGGTTTCGCTCAAAGTCGCGATCGATTAACAACGTCAAGATCACCGACGTGATAGCGCTGTCGGAAGGTCCGGGCGTTCCGCAACTTACGCTGTTGAATGTCGAATATTCCAACGCCGAACCCGAGACCTACCTGCTGCCACTGGGGATTGCTACCGGCGATCACGCACGCGATGTGAAATCGCGCTGGCCGGAACACGTCATTGCCGAGGTGACTAGTTCAGGCGGCAATGGCGAGGGCGATGGTATCCTCTACGATGCGGTCGTCGATCCGGATTTACTGAACAGGCTGCTTGATATCATCGCGAAGCGCCGTCGCCATCGAGGCTCGGCGGGCGAGCTTCTGCCAGGCGCGACCCAGGCGTTTCATCAGCTGCGTGGCGACCCCGAATCGCCGCTGGAACCGCGCTTCCTGAAGGCGGAGCAGAGCAACAGCTCGGTGGTGTACGGAGACCGTTTCATAATCAAGCTTTTTCGGCGCATCGAGGCCGGCCTGAATCCCGATCTCGAGATTGGGCGCTTCCTGACTTCGCACGCGCTGTTTTCTCACGTCCCTCCGCTGGCCGGATGGATCGACTACAGCCACGGAAACGGCGAGCGAAAAAACATTGCGGTGCTTCAGGGCTTCGTCCCGAACGAAGGCGACGCGTGGCATTTCACGCTCGGAGAATTGGACCGGTTTCTCGAGAATGCGGCGACTAGGTCGGATTCGGCGCCGTCAACCGAGAAGACGCTCGTCGAGTTGCTGGCGCAGCCGGAGCCGGACCCGTTGGCCGCTGAGTTGATTGGCCACTATCTTGACGCGGCGCGCCTGATGGGCAAGCGCCTTGCCGAACTTCACCTGGCGCTGGCTTCCACAGCCGATGATCCGGATTTCGCGCCTGAGCCTTACTCGACGCTCTATCAGCGGTCGACGTTCCAATCGATGCAGAATCTGCTGGCCCGCGTTATGCGCACGCTCAACAGCCGCGCCTCGATTGTTCCAGAAAATATGCGCGATCATGCGCAACTCATCGCATCGCATCAGCGGGAGATCGCCGCGCGCTTCGACGATTTTCTCCGCTGCCGTTTGAGCGTGGTGCGGATGCGCATTCACGGCGACTTGCATCTCGGGCAGATTCTTTACACCGGAAAGGACTTCGCGATTATCGATTTCGAGGGCGAGCCTGCGCGTCCGCTGAGCGAGCGCCGTCTCAAGCGCGCCGCATTGAGAGACGTGGGCGGGATGCTGCGCTCGTTTCACTACGCGGCGCTCACCGCGACGATCGAACAACTGAAAATTGGAGCGCTGGGCAAGTTTGATTTTGCGGGCATGGAGCCATGGGCAAACTTCTGGCGGACCTGGTCGTCGTGGGGGTTTCTGAAAGGTTACCTGGAGGCGGCAGGCCACGCGCCGTTTATACCGAAGAGCGACGACGAGCTCAGGATCCAGCTCGACGCATTTGTCATGGACAAAGCGATTTACGAACTGAGCTACGAACTGAACAATCGTCCCGACTGGCTATTGATTCCGTTACTCAGTATTAGTCAGTTGCTCGGTCTCGAAAATAGTAATACGCAAAACCTCATTCCCAAGCCTGGCACCCATGAAAGCCCGCGAGCATAGCCTGGACCGCTCGAAATCCAGCGAAGTAGCCGTCTCCAGTATTCCAGCCGAGGACTTGAGGCGTCTGCTGGCCCTCAGGCACCGGGACCCTCATTCGATTCTGGGCGCGCATCCTACCGAGCGCGGCGTAATCGTGCGTGCGTATCGTCCGGACGCTCAGAGAATGTTTCTACTCGTTGATGACGAACCACCGCGCGAGATGCTGATGCGGCCTGAAGCGGGGTTGTTTGAGGTCCTGGTATCGGACCGACGCAATGTATTCCCATATCGGCTCAGGGTTCACTATCCCGGCGATCTCGTCGTGACGATTCGCGAACCCTACCCGTTTCCGCCGACGCTCGGAGAGCTCGACCTTCATCTGTGGGCCGAGCAGAAACACGAGCGGATTTGGGACAAGCTGGGTGCTCACGTTTGCGCGCTGGAAGGCGTGCAGGGTACGTCGTTTGCTGTGTGGGCGCCCAACGCGGCGGGCGTCAGCGTGGTCGGCGACTTCAATAGCTGGGACGGCCGCCTCGACATGATGCGGATGCTCGGCAGCTCGGGCGTTTGGGAGATTTTCATCCCCG
>JBAWCX010000169.1:0-8980 GCA_049590495.1 Binatus sp. (SeqCode) | reverse complement strand
AAGCGGCTGCGTCTCGACGCAGGGAGCGCGTTGAAGAGAGTTTGCCATGCGATCAAGTACTCGGGCATGTTGGGATCCTTCTGCGCGACGATCGGAATTGTGCGGCGGCTGTAAAAGGCCACGTCGTAGTTGAGCGCGCCCAGGTAGCCGACCGATTTGTCGTCTACAATTTTCATCGCGAGGCCCGTGAAGTCCTTCAGCGAGAGGGTATTGGCGATGGCTGGCACGACGACGACATTGACCGCAACCGTGATGAAAACCATCGCGGCCGCGATCGCGAGCACCACTCGTTCCACCAGCGGCCTGGTCACCAGCACCCGCACGCCGAGTACGACGACCGCAAGCGGCATCGCAAGCGCGAGCATCCAATGCTTGCCAACCGTCGCGGTCAAGACCTGCCGGAAGGCGGGTGCGCCAATATTCGCCGCTTGCAGCAGATCGGCGAAGTCAGTTGGCCTCACGACGAGAATCGCGAGCGCAACCAGGCTGGCGCTGCCGAGCAGCAGCATCGCGAAGCCGGACAATCTTGCGATCCAGCGGACGCAGGCGCGCGCCGGCTCGGGACGCACTACTGTCTGTCGGATGTAGATCGCAACCATCGTGGCGAAAGCGGGATACATGCAGAGCAGGTACACGCCGCGCTTGCTCTGCGGGAGATTGAAAAAGATCAAAACCGTGACGACCCAGACGAGAATATATTTGAAGCGCGGATCGAGCACGCGTGGCGCGCGCGCGGCCTGGATGCCGACGATTGGCAGCAGGATCGTCCACGGCATAAATCCGGCGAAAAGCGCCAGCTCCATATAATAGAAAGGATGGATGTGTCCCTCGTGGAAGTCGCTGCCGCCGGCGAAGCGGAGCAAGTTCTCGGCGAGGATTTGCTTGCGGAAAAATTCCGGGCCGCCTTCGATTAGCGCTGCAAGATACCATCCCCCTGCTAGCACCAGCACGACGATCGCGCCGCGCACGAGGCCCATCTCGCGGAGCAGTGTCCATCGCTTTTCCGCGATGATCCAAATCAGGGCAACGAGACCGGGAAGAATCAAGCCGATGGGGCCCTTGGTCAATACGGCGAGAGCGATCGCGAGGTACAGGAGCATCCGGCGCCGCGTCAGCCCTTCTGCCATGAGAATGAATTCGAAAAACGCGACCTCCATGAAAAATGTCAGCGTCATATCGACGCGGGCGCCGGTCGCGGCTTGCAGGTACTGAAAGGTTGTCGCGAGGATGAGCGCGGCGATGAGAGCGGTCACATTGTCGAACAGGCGGCGCACATAGAAGTAGCAAACAATCACGCCGGCGATGGCGAGCCCGGCTGACGGCAGGCGCACGGAGAATTCGTTCACGCCTCCCGTGACGAGCGCGATTAGCGCCGCCATCCAGTGCATCAGCAGCGGCTTGGATGGAATTTCGACGCCGGCGCGCTGAGGCAAAATTACGCCGCCGCCGTGAACGATGTCGAAAACGGTGACGGCCTCGCGCGGTTCACCCTTGGTGTAGAGCGGATAGCCACCAAGATTTACCAGATAGAGAGCGACGCCGACGATCAGCAGGATCGGCCATGCGTGGCGCGGCTCGGCGAGAAATTGGAGCCAACTAGGAGGATCTGGATCGCGGGTCGCTTCAGATGCGGAGGGAGCAGGCTCCGAATCGGCGGGCGTCATCTGTTCGCGGAGTTTCAATTCGGATGGGTAGGGGAAACCCAACCCCTAGCCCCTTCCCTTGAAGGAAGGGGACAATCGCGGAGAGGGACCGGAGCGGAGAGCCGAAAAGCTAATATTCGGTTTTGACGCGAGCGCGGCCCATATCGTCGTAGATGTAGACGTCGGTGGGATTTTCGTCGCGCGTTTTCTTGTGCGAGCCGTCGCAGAAGGGTTTGTTCTTCGAGAGGCCGCACGCGCAGATGTAGATTGGCAGCTCGGTTCCTTCCGGGACTTCGTAGGGCGCGTTCTTTTCGTGTCTGACAATTCGGGCCATGAAAGATTTCCTCGCGTTGAATTTCTATTCTGGTGCGCGCGCGCTTCGAGCGGCGGCACCTGTTGGTCACTTAAGTCCAGCCGGTTCGCAGAGTCAATGGAATTCAGATGAGCGGTTCGTGGATTGCTTCGGCGGCTTCCGAGGCAGGTTGCTTGCGATGCGGATCCGCGCCGAGGACGAGCGCCAGCACGCCGCTGACTGAAATCAGAATGCCGACGACCTCGCGGGCGGTTGCGCGCTCGCCGAGAAACATCACGGCAAACAAAATCGAGAGTATCGGGATGCCGGGCACGACCAGCGCCGTCGTCCACGCCAGGGACAGCCGGTTGATGGCGCCGTACCAGGTGAGCCCGCTCAGAAAATAGATGAAGAAGCCGGTCACGACCATCACGGCGAGCGAGGTTGGGTCGGTGAGTTGCACGAGAGAGTCGCGGCGGAACAGCAAGAGCATGGCAGTCAGCACGAGCGCCGCGTAAAAGAACCGGCCGCCGGTCATCGAGATCGGCGTCAGCGGAGGCATCAGCTTCAACCCCATCACGTGCGAGGCCTGCCAGAACAAGGGAGTAGTGAAGATGATGGCCGAAGCCCATAGCGGCGAAAATGAGCCGCCGCCGGCGAACACTGAGCCGATGCCGACGAGAATCGCGGCGGTCGCGAGCATCTGACGTCCGGACGGACGCTCGCCGACGAACACCGTCGAGAGAATCAGCGAGTAGACCGGCTCGGTTTGCAGAAGCAGCACGCCCGCGACTGCGCCGATGCGAGTGAGTCCGTAGGTGAGCGTGAGGCTTGTCATCACGGTCCCCGCCATTGCGACCATGAATAAGCGACCGCGGTAACGCGGATCCACAATCAAGCTCAATTCGCCGGTGAACCAGAGCAGCGGAATCGTGCATAGCGTCGCGAACACGACCGCTCCCGTGCAGAAAAGCAGAGGATCGAGATGAACCGCGCCCCATCGCGTGATGACGGGCTGACCCGCGCCAATGATCGTGTTGATGATGCATAACGTGAAGCCGACCTGAAACGCTCGCGCGCGCCGCGCCGCCGCTGCACCGTCGACGGGGGGCATCGAGCCCGCCGAGGTGTCGGTGGGCATGGATTACGCCCGCGCCAGGGCGACGGCGACGACGATCGCGGCGAGCACGATTCGATAAATCGCGAACGACCGATAGGTATGGGTTCGTACGAAGCTCAGCAGGCCAACGATGGCGAGCAGACCGAAGACTGCCGCGGCCGCAAAGCCCCATCCAAGCTGTGCAGTCAGCCCCGCGTGGAATGCCTTGTGCGCTTCGAGCAGACCGGCGCCCGCGATGATTGGCGTCGCCATCAGGAAGGAAAAATTGGCGGCATCGGCGCGCTCGATGCCGAGGAAGCGGGCGGTGGTGATCGTGGCGCCGGAGCGTGAGACGCCGGGGATGATCGCGAGTGCCTGGCTCAGCCCGATGAGGAGCGCGTCGACGAATGTGAGGTCCTTCATTTTGCGATTTTTCGATCCAAACCCGTCAGCGGCCCACAAAATTAGACCAAGAATGGCCATCGTGGTGGCTATCAAGAGCGGCGAGCGGAAGACGGTCTCAGCCTGCTTCTCGAGCAGGACACCGATGATAGCGCCGGGAACAGACGCAGCGATCAACAGAAACAGCAGGCGGCGCTGGACACGGTCGCCGTTGGCGAGCGACAAGGCCATTTCGAGCCATTCGCGCCAGTAGAAAACCAGGAGCGCCAAAAGTGTCCCAAGATGAAGCACGACATCGAACGCCAGCCCCGGGTCCTCCTGCCATCGCAACAGCCATGGAACGAGGATAAGATGGGCCGAACTCGAGACCGGCAGGAACTCGGTCAAGCCTTGGACAATGCCGAGAACGATAGCTTGATATACAGAAAACATAGTATTATTAGGTACTTAAGAGATAACCGTGCAATTCGTACATACTTGTCCCGTTTGTGACCCTTGACTATGAAACTCACAGATAGGTGAATACATGTCGAAGTTGCTCCTTGACCGGCTCGCTACTTGGTTTAGAATTGGTTCGGTGTTATTGAGAGCAGACGAGGGTAGCAGGAGGCTCCAATGCCGATGAATCGAGTTGCCAGAGGCAAGGTGATTCCGTTGCGCGAGGTAAGCGTAGTCGAGTCCGACGGGCCAGATGACCAGTCTGCGGCTTGGGATAACATCAGCCCCGGCGAACCGCGTCCATTTCCAGTTGTTTCAACATTGCCACGTTTGCCGGTGATGATTCCCGACGAGATCCTTGACTACTACGGGTGGGTTTTCTGCCAAGGCGGCTTTCTCAATCTCCAGATGACGTTCGAGCAATTCCTTGCCGTGGTCGCTGCGATAAGCCCGGCGGGACTGAGCCCCGAATACGACGCGAGCGAGGCATCCTACCCTAACGACTGATCCTCTGCGATAGCGCGAGGACTGTTTCGATGCCCGCTCGGAGCGCACTTGAGCGGGCATCGATTCTTCTTGCGGTCGATTTTCACGATTTGGTTTTTCCCAACCGGCGTGGACGTGCCTCGGTTCTGTTCAGTTGTCAGGGTCTTCCTTTTCGGCTTCGGGTTTCGCCCCGCTCAACAAGGTGTTCCTGACCCAGACGCTCGGCAGGTTGGCGGCGTCGGTGGGAGAATTGAGGCCGTTGTCTTGCGCGATTTGCCGCCAATTATCCTCGTTGCCTGTCGCCCGTTTGGCGAGTTCCTTCAAGTCCTCGTTGGGCAAAAGCGCGTAGTTGACGCCACCCTCTTTGGGCGTGCCCTCGGAGGGCGGAAATTTCGCGGCCAGGTCGTCGATCTTGCCGAACAGGTTCAGGCGCGTGCTGGCGTTGTACTTGGCGATGTCCTGGTCGGGGATGTCCTCGACGCGGACGTTGGCGACTATTCGCGAGCTGCGGCTGCCTTGCGGCACTACTTCGATCTCATAGCGATACTGCGGATGCTTACCGACGAGACTGCCGAGCACGCCCCCGCCGGTGTCGGCGTCCTTCCACAGCGTGACGAGTTTGTCGTCGGGCTTGACCTCGAACAGGACGCCCTCGCTGCGCAGCACGTCCTGGGTCAGAACAAACGAATCATGGGCGCTGTACGGGACGTCGTGCTGCTCGCCCTCTGCGGCGTCGGTGCCACCGCCTGCGGCGCGGTTGGCCAAATATGGAGCCGCGCATCCCGCGATAAGCAGTATCGAGAACACGATCGCGATTTTTCGAAGTTGCCGAAACATAGTCCGCACCGCACTCATCCCATACGGTAAACAAGCCATGAGAGTTTCATGCGCGCAAGCTGAACCGGGGCAAACACTGTCAGACGCGATTGAGATTGCACGGCAGCCTCGCAGACGCTAATCAAATATACCCTTATGACCGACGCAGAAAACAAATCGCCGCGGCATGTGATGGCCGTGGTCGGCGCCGCGACTGCCGGCTCGGAAATCGCGAGGATCCTGGCCGAGCGCGGCGCGCTGGTTATCGTGTTCGAGCAGAATCCCCGTCCCTACGGAAAAATCGAAGACGGGTTGCCGCGATGGCACGTCAAGCAGCGCAAGGACGAGTACGAGGAAATCAACAAGCGCCTTGACCATCCTAACATTGAATTCGTGCCGATGACGCGGATGGGACGCGAGCTCGATTTCGAAGACCTGCGGACCAATTGGGGACTCAGCGGAATCGTGCTGACGCATGGCGCATGGCGCGATCGCGCGTTTCCGGTCGAGGGTGCCGACCAGTTCATCGATCGCGGCCTCGTCTATCAGAACAAGCTGATTTATTGGTTCAATCACTACCTTGAAAAAAGCTACGACGGGCCGCGCTATGAGCTGACCCCGGGAGCGATCGTCGTGGGCGGCGGACTCGCGTCCATCGACGTGGTCAAAGTCCTGCAAATCGAGATGACGCTCGCCGCCCTGAAGGCGCGCGGCATCAAGGGCGACATGCTCGCGCTCGAGCGCGAAGGAATCGAGCCGGTGCTGAATGCCAGCGGGTTGAAGTACGGCGATCTCGGCGTCGCACCGTGCAAGTTGTACTATCGCCGGCGCGTGCTCGACATGCCGCTGTCGGACATTCCGCCTGACGCGCCGCCCAAGCGTGCCGACGCGCTCAAGCTGGCGCGCGCGAAGATCCTGGAGAAGGCGCAGCGCAAGTTTTTGTTCGAGTTCCAGGAACTACGCGCGCCGAGCGGTGTGATAACAGAGAACAGCCTGATGGTCGGAGTGAACTTCAGCCGCACGGAAGTCGCGGACGGGCAAGTGCGAATCGTCCAGGAGGGGGTCGAGTCCGCGCGTGCATCGTTGACGATCAGTTCGATCGGCAGCATCCCGGAACCGATTCCCGGAATTGCGCAAAAGGGCGAGGTTTATACCTACGTCGATCAGAAGATCGGCCTGTTGATGGAAGGCGCGACGGCTGTGTTCGCGGCCGGCAATGTGCTCACCGGCAAGGGCAATATCAAGGACTCGCTGGACAGTGGCACCGAGATTGGAACGCGCGTGGCCGAGGCCTACCTGGGGTTGTCGCGCGAGGAACTGAAGATTGCGGAGGGCGCGCGCAAGGAGGCCGCGGTCTCGGGCGAGAAGATCGCGGGCGCCGTCAGCGCACGGCCAAAGATCGCTCCGGAGCACGTCGCGCGACTCCTCGGGCATGTGCGCAAACAGCAGCGTGCGGTCGGCTACGAGGGCAACTATCGCGCCTGGATCGCGAAGGTAACGCCGCCGGACTTGCACTAGGACTTTTGGCCGGACATCCCTCGCGCCCGCGACCGGTTCCCCTTCCCCTCTATGTCTGGCTTGCAGTACCAAATTACCCTCTCCCGCTCTGCGGGAGAGGGAACGGCGTCCGCGCCCGGGGTGAGGGAAGGGGTTAGGGGTTAGGTTTTGCCAACCGCAGTCGCGATGCTCGCTGCGCCCACCGCCGCAGGGGATGCCCTTTTCAGCCTGCCCGGGAAGCGCCTGACGTGATACGATCAGGTATGCCGAAATTTGTGCAGGATACCTATCATTCGCAGGTTTGCTCGACATTCGACAACAGCGTTTCGTGAAAAACATAAATCTGACGGAACGAAACTACCCCTAGTGCTACACCGTCGCGGAACCACAACTAATAGTATAAATTGTCATTTTCCGACCAATCGAACACACACAATCTGGCTCAGGTTGCGCCTCCGGAATGGCGGCGTCATGGGTAAACAATTGGCGAAATCGACTTTGCTCTTCAAGGCCCTGACCTTCGCCGCTCACCAGCATCGGCTTCAGACGCGCAAAGGCAAAGAGCCGATTCCCTACATCAATCATCCAATAGCGGTGGCGAACTTGCTGGTGAATGTCGGCAAAGTCACCGATACCGCGACGATCCTTGGCGCGATTCTTCACGACACGGTCGAAGACACACCAACGACCTTGCAGGAGCTCAAAAAACAGTTTGGCCCTGTCGTTTCAAAATTGGTCGCCGAAGTTTCGGACGACAAGAATCTACCCAGCGAACAACGCAAGCGGCTTCAGATAGAGCATGCGTCAACTCTTTCCCGCCGCGCGCGACTGATCAAACTTGCGGACAAGACCTGCAATCTGAGAGATGTAGTCGGCGATCCGCCCAAAGGATGGTCCTTGCAACGAAAACGGGAATACTTCGATTGGGCCGAGCGCGTCGTCGAAAAAGTTCGCGGAACCAACCCGGCGCTCGAGCATGCATTCGACGCGGCGTTTTCAAAACGACCTTGAGAGAATCTCAGTGCATGCTCCTTTTCGAGTTTTGCCTCGTCGCGCTCGCGACGGTAGGCTCATCCGAATGACGGCAACGGAGGTGCGGTGTGGACGAACTCAGGCGAACTGACCCGGAAATCTATCAGCTCATCAAGGATGAAGAGCGTTACGAAGTCGATTCGGTCCGGCTGATCGCGTCGGAGAATTACGTTTCGAAAGCCGTGCTCGAAGCCACCGGATCGATTCTCACCAACAAGTATTCCGAAGGCTACCCAGGACGTCGCTACTACGAGGGACAACGCAACGTCGATCAGATCGAAACGCTCGCCGTCAATCGCGCCAAGGCGCTGTTCAAAGTTGACCACGCCAACGTTCAGCCGTACTCGGGCTCACCCGCGAACGTCGCGGTATATTTCGCGCTGCTCAAGCCGGGCGACACCATCATGGGCTTGTCGCTGCCGCATGGCGGGCATCTGACGCACGGATGGCCGGTGAGTATCACCGGCACGTTCTGGCGTTCGGCGCAGTACGTGGTGGATCGCGAAAGTCACGTCGTGGATTTCGACAAGGTCCGCGAGCTGGCGCGCAAGGAGCGCCCGAAAATAATCGTGACCGGCGGCACCGCCTATCCGCGGCTGTGGGACTTCAAGAGTTTCAGCGAGATCGCGAAGGAATTCGGCGCGCTGCTGCTCGCCGACATTTCACATGTCGCGGGACTGATCGTTGGCGGCGTCCATCCGGATCCCGCGCCGTACGCCGACGTGATCATGACGACCACTCACAAGACCCTGCGTGGTCCGCGCGGTGCGATGATCATGTGCCGTAACGAATACGCCGAAGCGATAGACAAGGCGGTCTTTCCGGGCCTGCAGGGCGGTCCGCATAATCATACGACTGCGGCGATCGCGGTTGCGTTGAAGGAGGCGTCGACGCCGGAGTTCAAGGCGTACGCGAAGAAAGTAGTGAGCAATGCAAAGACGCTCGCCGACGAGTTGCTTGCGCGCGGATTCAGCCTCGTCTCGGGCGGCACCGACAATCATCTAATCCTGGTCGATCTGACGAACAAGAAAGTAATTGGCAAGAAAGGCGCCAAGGCGCTCGACGCGGCCGGAATCGTTTGCAACTACAACACCGTCCCGTATGATCCGCGCAAGCCATTCAGCCCAAGCGGCCTTCGTCTCGGCACGCCGGCCGTAACCTCGCGCGGGATGGGCGACGCGGAGATGCGGGAGATCGCAAAATTCATGGACGAAGCGATCGCGCACGCCGGTGACGAGGCAGCGCTGAAACGCATCGCGGCCGCCGTCACAGAAA
>JBAWCX010000168.1:0-5248 GCA_049590495.1 Binatus sp. (SeqCode) | reverse complement strand
GGCCACGGCTGCGTCGCGACTGTCAAGCGCGCGCTGATCGATGCGCTGCGGCGCCGCGGTATCGACGGCGACGGGCTCAACCCCTGGTATTTCCCGACCGTCGAGGATTATTCCGCGCG
Source organism: Binatus sp. (SeqCode) (assembly GCA_049590495.1). Taxonomy (GTDB): domain Bacteria; phylum Desulfobacterota; class Binatia; order Binatales; family Binataceae; genus Binatus. The sequence continues at coordinate 5,129 of JBAWCX010000168.1, read as the reverse complement.
TCTGGCGCGTCGCGGCTTCGCCGTCAGGTACATCGCGCTGATTCCCCGCCCTACTCCGCTGCCCACCGAAATCAACGGATGGCTCGAGACGTTTGCGCAGAGCTTCATGGCGCCGTTGGCGGACAACGATCGCGCCGGGTTCATCGACGAGGTGTGCGAAACGCTGCGGCCCGATCTCTGCGACAGCCACGGCAACTGGACTGCCGACTACGTTCGCATCCGATTTGCCGCCGACAAGCCGCGCGCCTGATATCCTTGGGGGGTTTGAGTTCGCGCGCGTCAGACGGCAGTATTGCCGGGGGACATGAGCATTTTTCGCGAGTTGACAGAGGGACTGCCGCGACAAGCGCCCGGCTCCGCAGCCGCCACGCTGCGTGCGCTCGGCCTGGTCCGCGGGCTGCCGCCGCGTCCGCGAATTCTGGACGTCGGATGCGGTCCGGGCGCGCAGACTATCGATCTCGCGCGCGGGACCGGCGGCTGGATCGTCGCGGTCGATATCCGTCAGCGATTTCTCGATGAGTTGACCGAACGCGCCGGCGCGGCGGGAGTTTTGTCGCAGGTGACGACGGTCAACACTTCCATGTTCGACATGGATTTCGCCGACGCGTCGTTCGACCTGATCTGGTCGGAGGGCGCCAACTATATTGCGGGATTCGCCGCCGGTCTCGACGCGTGGCGGCGCTTTCTGAAACCAGGCGGATGGCTCGCGGTCTCCGAACTGAGCTGGCTGGTGCCCGATCCGCCGGCCGAAGCCGCCGAATATTGGGCGCGCAGCTATCCCGGCATGGGAACTATCGAGCGCAACTGCCAGATAGTCACGGAAACAGGTTACGCGGGCGCCGACGGATTCGTGCTGCCGGCGCAGGATTGGTGGAGCAACTATTACGGGCCAGCCGAAAGGCGCGTCGAGGAGCTGAGAGAAAAATACGCGGACGATCCCGACGTGCTCGCCACCCTCGACGAGCATCGGCGCGAGCACGATCTCTTCCGCGCCTATCACAACGCCTACGGCTACGTCTTTTACGTGATGCGCAAACCCATCGCGTGACCTGACTCCCTCCCTCCGACTCCGAGGGGTTCGGTTCCTCGCTTTCATTTCCGCCCAATCTGGGTTACCTGTTGCGATATAAATCATCAGCCTTGCGAGGACAAAAAAATCGAAATGGACTTTTCGCTGACCCCCAAGACCGAACAGTTGCGCAAGCGCGTCTCCGACTTCATGGACCAGTACGTCTTCCCCATCGAAAAAGAAGTTCAGCGCGCGATGGGCGAGAGCGGCAACACCGAGCCGCAATCGCTGAAAGACGTTCGCAAAAAAGCCAAGGCCGAGGGCCTTTGGAATCTCTTTCTGCCCGACGAAAAATTCGGCGCCGGGCTAAAGAACTACGAATATGCTCCGCTGTGCGAGCTGATGGGTCGCAGCCAGATCGGTGCGCGCGCGTTCAACTGCATGGCGCCCGACACCGGCAACATGGAAATCCTCGCCGAGTTCGGCACCCCCGATCAGAAAAAGCAGTGGCTGCAAAAGTGCCTCGACGGCGAAATTCGCACCTGCTTCTCGATGACCGAGCCTGACACTCCGGGCTCCGACCCGACCCAGCTCAAGACGCGCGCGGTTCGCGACGGCGACAACTACGTAATCAACGGCCACAAGTGGTTCACCTCGAATGCGATCGGCTCGGCGTTCGCGATCGCGATGGTCGTGACCGACCCCGACGCGGAACCGCATCGCCGCGCCAGCCAGATAATCGTTCCGACCGAGACTCCCGGCTTCAACCTGATTCGCCCGGTGCCCGTGATGGGACACACCGGCGGCGGCGGACATTGCGAGATAATCTACAAGGACTGCCGCGTGCCGGTGACCAACCTGCTCGGCGAGGAAGGCGGCGGCTTCGCGATCTCACAGGCGCGGCTCGGCCCGGGACGCATCCACCATTGCATGCGCACCATCGGCATCGCGGAGCGCGCGCTCGAGCTCATGTGCAAGCGGGCGAGCACGCGCTTCACGCACGGCAGCTTTCTCGCTGAGAAATCCAATATCCAGGAGTGGATCGCCAACTCGCGAATCGAGATCGACTCATGCCGCCTGATGGTGATGCATGCGGCATGGAAGATGGACACCGCCGGCAAGAGCGCCGCGCGCAACGAGATCGCGATGATCAAAGTGATGTGCGCGAACATGGTGATGATCGTGCTCGATCGCGCCATCCAGGTATTCGGCGCGGCCGGCGTCAGCGACGACTTCCCGCTGGCGCGGATGTGGCGCGACAGCCGCGCGCTTCGAATCGCCGACGGCCCCGACGAAGTGCATCGCATGACGATCGCGCGCCGCGAACTGCGCAAGTACAAATAGGACCGACGGTTTCTCATCACGCATGCCTGAAGCCGTAGAAATCGTCCCCGAATTCGGCGACGTCCGCGACGAGGAGCAGCTCGACTGGGCCAAGCTCGCCGCGTACCTGCGCGGCAAGATTGCCGGCGCCGACGCTCCCATGACCGTCAAGCAGTTTCGCGGCGGCTCGTCGAATCTCACCTACCTGCTCCGCTTCGGCGACCGCGAATGGGTGATGCGCCGGCCGCCGTTCGGCCCGCTGCCCGTCGGCGGTCACGACATGGGCCGCGAATACAAAGTGCTCTCGCGCCTGTGGGAAGTCTTCAAGCCGGCGCCGCGCGGGATGCTCTACAGCGACGACGCGTCCATCGTCGGCGCGCCTTTCTTCGTGATGGAACGCCGCACCGGCATCGTCATCAAGAACCGCCAGCCGCTGCCCGTCGAGCTCGGCAACGATCCCGCGGCGTTTCGCGCGATGTCCGAGGGATTCATCGACACGCTGGCCGATTTGCACGGCGTCGACTACGCGGCGATTGGCCTCGGCACGCTCGGCAAGCCCGACGGATTCCTCAAGCGTCAGATCACCGGCTGGATGGCGCGATGGGAGAAAGCCAAAACCCGAGAAGTGCCGCTGATGGAAAAACTTGGCGCATGGTTTCTCGACAACATGCCGGCCTCGCCGCCGCCAGTGCTCGTGCACAACGACTTCTACCTGCACAACGTCATGGTCGGTGCGGTGAATCACGGCGAGATAGTCGGTGTCTTCGACTGGGAAATGTCGACGATCGGCGATCCGCTCGTGGATTTAGGCATCGTGATGAACTACTGGCGCGATAAGAGCGACCCGGCCGAGCTGCTGGCGACCTCGCACGGCGAGGCGCATACGCTCCGCCCCGGCTTCTTGACCCGCGACGAGCTGTTGCACCGCTACGCGACCCGCACCGGCCGCGACGTAAGCGGCATGCCGTATTACTGGGCGTGGGCGCATTGGAAGACCGCGACGGTAGTCGAGCAAATCTACGTCCGCTACGTGCGCGGCCAAACCACGGACCCGCGCTTCGCCCTGATGGGTCCAATGGCCCCAGCCCTCGCCCTCGCCGCAGCTCAAGTAGCATCGCGCCTGGGGTTCAAAGCCTAGCGCTTTCGCTTTTCGCTCCCTCAACGGCGTCTCGCTTCGTCTGAAGCGCGAAACACCGCTCGGGAATTTTCAGGCAATCGCTACAGTCTTCGTCACAGGGTGCGTTTTGTTGATTAGTTTCGATGACGATCTGAATCACCATCTCTCACCGCCGTGAATTGAAGGTCGCACGCTGTGCGTCCATTTTTCACGCATCAAGTTCGTTATCGGTCCGGGCGGACTGAGCAGGGATCCCGTGCCGAATTGCCAAAACTCTCGATTCTCTAGTGAGGAACACAGCATGATGACATTAAATCGGTTCTTAACACTCGCTGCGCTCGCATTTGCGATCGCCGCGGTCTTCACGGCCGTCTCCGCGCATGCGCAGGTGCAACCCGGGGACGTTATTACTCGCGACAATGCGCCGAAGGTCGAGGGATTGGTCAGTCCCGGGAACTATATCCTCGTCAAACAAGGTATGACGATGCAGATAGTACCCACTGGCCACCTTGACTGGCCGCCACCGTACAAGGCCGCCACCGAAAAATATTCGCCGCAGGTCTCACTCTCTGCGGACGGCGACCTCAAGGGTTACGTCGCCGGCCTGCCGTTTCCGCTAGCCGATTCCAACGACCCGGAAGCGGCCACCAAGATCATGTGGAACTTCGCATATCGTCCGCTCCACACCGACGACCTGGACGCGCGCGATGTCGAAGCTGTGAGTCATAAGGCGGGCTCAGCGGACGAGATCGAGCACTTTACCTTCGGTCATCTGGGCTTTTACAACTCTGTCGGGCGGACCGAGGTCGCTCCGATGCCGACGGACCCGGACCTCTTGAAGAGCGACATCACGTCTCGTTCGGGCGCTTATCCGATCCTTGAGCCCGCCGAAATCCGCGGCGAGGGTATCGTCAGGGAGCGCTCCGATATTCCGGGACTCGAAGACAGTGCGTGGGAATACAGCCCGCCGGCGCGGAAGTTGCGGCGTTTGCCCGCCGTTTCTCTCTCGGACACGTTTGGAGTTTCCAAGACTGGTAGCTCCGGCACCGGTGGCAACTTTTCTGCATCTGCAGGCGCCGTCAATGGTGGACTTACAACCTATGCCTCCACCTGGGATCCCGATTCCGCGTTTGGTTTTTCCGCAAAAATCCAGGACTACACCTACCGGCTGCTAGGCCAGCGGCCGATGCTGGCATCGGTTGAAGCGGCGAATTCTCCCGCACAGCCATGCGCCAGCGACGGCGGCCGTACGGTCTGCCCGGAGAATTGGGAAATGCGCAACCTTTACGTGATCGAAGCAACCGCGAAGCGTCCCTCTATCCTGGCCGCTAGCGTGATTATTCCGAAGCGCATTCTCTACGTCGATTCTGAAGGATGGTTCGTCACCGCCTCAGACCAATACGACCGGCAAGGCCAGTTGTGGAAGACGCTCGTGACTTTCCATGCATATCGCGACCGGGCCGTCCCCAACGCCAGGGTCGCAATTTGGCCCTTCAAGCGGATGTTCGAGACGGCACTGGTCGACGAAGACCTGACCAGCGGTTTCTCGACGGTGGTTTATACACCGGGACACAGCGGCAACGACGACAGCTTGTTTGAAAACATGGGCGCCGTCGACCGCGACTTCTTCACCCCGCAAAAGATGGTCCAGGCCGGCCACTAAGACGCAATCAGGTGGCG
>JBAWCX010000167.1:0-4784 GCA_049590495.1 Binatus sp. (SeqCode) | reverse complement strand
GCGGCAAGGGGTGACCCTTGCAACCCAGTGTCTATACCGAAAAGCCCTGAGGACAGGTCTTTTCGAAAAAGTTCTAACAGGGGCGAAGCCCCGCATCCTGTTTTGCATTAGTTACTGGGTTGCAAGGGGTCACCCCTTGCCGCCCACCGCGCAGGTGATTGCGTGGATTTATTGGCCGGGAAACAATGGGTCTAGCGGAGGATTCCATGGCGGAAAAAACTAAAGATTCCGATCGCGCGCGGCAGGACGATCAGGCAACGCATCAGGCGAGGCATCCTCATAACGAGAACTTTTTGGCTCAAGGCGGACTGGTCGCCGTCGATATCAAAGCGGAAATTGCGCGTCTCAAGAGCGAGCCTGCGTGGGCCAGCGGCGATCGGCATGGCAGCTCGCTGGTCAAGGGCGATGGGATCAATGTCGCGCTGATGATGTTGAAGAAGGGCGCGAAGCTTCAGGAGCATCACACCAGGGCGCCAATCACACTGAATGTGATCGAAGGACGGATCAATTTCATCGCGAAGGGAAAGACGCAGCTGGCGACGGCGGGGACGATGGTCGCGCTGGATCGCGCAATCGAGCATTCGGTCGAAGCGCTCGAAGAGAGTGCGATCGTGCTGACAGTCGGCGGCGAGCAGATGTAGCGATGGCGCTGTACGACCGAATCGGGATCGGTTACGACACGACGCGCCAGGCCGACCCGTACCTGCTCTCGCGATTGATACATCATCTGCGTCCGCGCGCGAGTGGACGCTATCTTGACGTCGGATCGGGCACCGGGAATTACACGATCGCGATGCATCGGGCGGGCGTGCCAATCCGCGGGCTCGAACTTTCGGCGACGATGCTCAAGCGGGCGAAGGAGAAGGGGCCGGCGATCGCATGGCACAACGGGCGCGCCGAGGCGATCCCGTTTGCGTCGGGCAGTTTTGACGGCGCGACCTGCACGTTCGTGCATCATCACATGGCGGATCCGGTCGCGGCGTTCAAGGAAGTGCATCGCGTGCTGAGGCCGCCCGCGCGGTTCGTGATTTTCAACGCGACGGCCGAGCAGATGCGGCATTGCTGGTTGAACGAATATTTTCCGCGAATGATGACCGAAAAGGCGACAGCGCCTTAAGAGCGATTCGTGACGGTCGACGTGCTCGCGTCGGCGGGATTCCGAATCGCGTGCGAGGAAAAATACGATGTGACTCCCGACCTGAAGGATCTCTTTCTCTATTGCGGGAAGCATCAGCCCGAGCGGTACCTCGACCCGCGCATCCGAAGTGGCATCTCGAGTTTCGCGGACGCTCCCGATGCGGAGGAAATTGCGCGCGGATTGCGGCGGCTCGCGGAAGACATCGAGTCGGGGCGCATCAAGGACGTGATTCGCGAGTACGCGTACGACGGCGGCGACTATATGTTCACCGTCGCGGAACGCTAGACCGAATCCTACACGCGGGCGCGCAACGCGCCGTCCACCGCGATCGATTCTCCCGTGACGAAGCCTGCAGTCGGCGAACACAAGTAGAGCAGGGCGCCGCCGAGGTCTTCGGGCTTCACGAGGCGATTGTCGGGCAGGTACTTGAGGAGAGTCTTGCTGAACTCGTCGTCTTTGTTGGCGGGACTCGACTCGTCGTCGAGCCATCCGGCCTGAATCGCATTGACGCGGATACCCTTGCGCGCCCATTCGAGCGCGAGCGCACGCGTAAGGTTCAGGACCGCAGCCTTCGCCGCGCAGTACAGCGCCGCGTTCGGGACGCCGCGCTCTGCCAGCACCGACGTGATATTGACGATGACGCCGCCACCGCGGGTCAGCATCACGCGCGCGCCTTCCTGGCACGACATCCACACGGTCTTCAGATTGTTCTCGATTATTTTGTCGAAGGCCGTGTCGTCGCTGGCTTCGGCGGGACCGTAGGCCGGGGTGTCGAGCGCGTTGACGAGGATGTGCAAGCCGCCGAGCTCTTTGGCGGCGAGGTCGGCGGTGGCGGACACGTCGGCGCGCGTCGCTGCGTCCTGCACGCGAATCACCGGCTTGATGCCGGCAGCATTCACGAGTTTACCGGCTTCCTTGAGTTGCTTGTCGGTGCCGGGCTCCTGCGAGGCAAGGAGGATTTTCGCGCCGGCCTCGGCGAGGGCAACCGCAGCCGCGCGGCCGACAGGATGCTCGGCGCCGACGATCAGCGCGCTTTTGCCTTCGAGCGAGAAATCATTCGACGCGTTGGAAGAGGCCATTTTTAGCTCCGCCGTTTTCCGGTCTTCTGTGCCGTCTAGTTCGAATTTTCGGGCGCCACTCCGGTCGGCGCGATACCGCCCGCGAGGCCGCCGCCGTCGATGCAGATCAGTTCGCCGTTGATATGATCGGACGCATCGGAGGCTAGGAACACCGCGAGCGGACCGAGTTCGCCGTCGTCGCCGACGCGGCCGATCGGAATAAATTTGCCGCCCTTGAAAAACTGCATCGCCTCTTCGTTGTGCGGGAAGATGCCGGGGACGATGCAATTGGTCTGAATATTGAACTGCGCATAACTCAGCGCCATCGAGCGCGTCAACTGGATAGTGCCGCCCTTGGCGCACGCATACATGAAGTTGTGCTTGCCGCCGCGCAGCCCGTAACCGGACGCGATGTTGATAATCTTGCCGCGCTGCTGCTTGACCATCTGCGGAATCACCGCGCGGCATCCGTAGAACTGGCTGCTGAGGTTGGTGTCGATGCCGCGGCGCCAATCTTCGTCGGTGATTTCCGGGAGCTGCTTGCCGCGGCCGCTGTCGCCGCCGCCGGCGTTATTGATAAGGATGTCGATTTTGCCGAACTCCTTGAGCGTCGCCTCGGCGAGCGCGTTGACTTGCGCCGAAATGGTCACGTCGGTCGGCACGATCAAGCACTTGCGCCCGGTTTTTTTCACAGCGTCGGCGGTCTCGTCGAGCTGCGACTGCGTACGCGCGGCGGCTACTATATCGGCGCCCGTCTCTGCCAGCTTCACCGCCATCGCGCGGCCCAGACCGCGGCCTGCGCCAGTGATGATTGCGACTTTGCCGTCGAGCTTGAAAGAATCGAGAATCATTGCGTCACCTCGATGGAGCGCGCAGCGGCGCCTCTACTAGCTCAATAACATAGCCTCGACAGTCCAAAACAGGGCGACGGTTTTGACGGGGCTCGCGCGGCGGTCATATATTGGCGAGATGGGTGTAGTGTAATGGCGCTGAAGATCGTGATGTTCTCGGACTACATCTGTCCGTTCTGCTACGTCGGCTTCGAAACGATGCGCAGGCTCAAGCCGGAATTCGATTTCCAGCTCGAATGGCGCGGCTTTCAGATTCATCCCGACTGGCCGACTGAAGGAATTCCGGCCGACAAGGCGCGCGAGGCGGGCGACGCGGTGTCGCGACAGGCGCTCTGGAAGCGGATCTCCGCGATGGCCGAGGCGGTGGGATTTTCGATGAAGCCGCCCGCGGTGCTGACCAATTCGCGCGCCGCGCTGGCGGCTACGGAGTTCGCGCGCGAGTCGGGCCGCGACGAAGCTCTCGAGGAACGAATCTACCGCGCGTACTTCAACGACGGCGAGAACATCGGCGACGCGGGCATCGTCGCGCGGCTGGCGGGAGAGGCTGGACTCGACGCGCGCGAGGTTGCGGACGCGATAAAATCGCCGAAGTACGAGATGCGGCTGAAGAACAATTCGCTGGCCGCGCATCAGCGGGGAGTCAGCGGCGTGCCGACGTTTTTCATCGGCGAATATCCGCTGGTTGGCGCCCAGAGCCTCGACGCGACGCGCGCGATTCTCCAACGCGCGACCGAGCGATTCGCGAGCTGAGGGCAGAACCTCGCCCACTGGCCGCGATGCGGCCGGCCGCCTCTCCCGTAAATGACGGGCGAGGTAAGAAGGAGCCGGGATTCTTCGCTTCGCTCAAGAATGACACAAAGCACACTTCTAACAGGGACGAAGTCCCGCATCTTTCCTAGTTACTGGGTGCAGGGGTCACCCCTGCCGAAGGTAGCGTGAAACCCGCCGCGGGTTTCGCATTCAATTTAGTTGCTCGTTTCACGCTCGCGGATGCGCGATGTATAGCCCGCGGCCCATCAGGCCTTCGGTGTCGTAGCGGACGTCCATGTTTGCCGACTCGAACGCGCGGGTCATTTCGTCGCGCGTGAACAAGCCGAGCTCCAGGCGTTCGCTGTAGTGCTCGATGCCGGTGGCCGTGCTCCTGAGATATTGCATCTGCACGACCGATAGGTTGCCCTCCCGGCCACTGAGACTCATGCGGCAGACCTTGTCTGCTCCAATCTCGCCGGCGTGGATGAAACTAGCGCCGGGTTTCCAATCATCTGGAGTGAACCACGGTTCGACGACCAGTACGCCGCCAGGCTTCACGTGACGCGCCATGCATGCGACCGCGCTCTGCATGCGATCCGCGGTGCGCACGTACCCGATCGCGCTGAACAGGCACGTCACCGCGTCGTAAGTCGTCGCCAAATCGAAATCGGTCATGTCGGCGCACGTGTAGTGGCCGGCGGGATTCTTCACGCGCGCCGCGTGCAGATAATTTTCGTTGAGATCGACGCCGTCGACCGCATATTTGTCTTTCAGAAATTTATCGTGATTACCCGTGCCGCACGCGACGTCGAGAATCGTGCGCGCTCCCGGCGCGGCTACGGCGATCACAGCGCGCAGAATCTCGCACTCGTGCGCGTAGTTTTTGAAATGATAGATGGCGTCGTAGAGTTCGGCACTTTCCAGGAACATCGCGCCAGCTTAGCGAGTCCGCGCGGCGGATTCACGAGCGGCGGATGTGGTAAGTAT
>JBAWCX010000166.1:0-2014 GCA_049590495.1 Binatus sp. (SeqCode) | reverse complement strand
CGGCCGGGCGCGCTTTTCTGCTCGTCGAGGTCGGTGGCGCGTCGCAAGACGAAGCGCGCGAGCGCGCGGAACGCGTAATCGCGAATGCGCGCCAACTCCGCGAATGCACCGGCGCGGCGTACCTCGCAGACCCGCGGGAGCAGGCCGCGGTCTGGCAGATTCGCGAGTCGGGCCTCGGCTCGAGCGCGTTCATCCCGGGCCGCCCGCGCAGTTGGCCGGGCGCCGAGGACTCCGCGGTGCCGCCGGTTCGACTCGGCGAGTTTCTGCGCGGCTTCGATCGCATCCTCAGCAGCCGCAACCTCAAGGTGGCGACCTACTACGGACATTTCGGCGAAGGATGCGTTCATGCGCGCGTCAATTTCGATTTGACCAACGCGCCCGGAATCGCGACGTTCCGTGCCGCGATGATCCAGCTGGGCGAGCTGGTCGCGAGTCTCGGCGGTTCGCTTTCAGGCGAGCACGGTGACGGGTTGGCACGCTCCGAGCTGCTGCCGATGATGTTTCGGCCCGAGTTGATCGACGCGTTCCGCGATTTCAAGCGAATCTTCGATCCCGATTCGATGATGAATCCGGGCGTGATTGTGAATCCGCATCCGCTCGATTCGCATCTGAAGCTGGGCACGAACTATCGGCCACGCGAAATCGCCACGCACTTCAATTTCAAAGCCGAAGGCGGACTGGCGGGCGCGGCGCTCAAATGCGTGGGAATCGGGAAATGCCGCAAGACCGAGGCGGGCACGATGTGCCCGTCATACATGGCGACGCGCGACGAAGTCCACTCGACGCGCGGACGCGCGCGAATTCTGTTCGAGGCCTTGACCACCGATCTGTTGCCCGAAGGTTTCGCCGACCCCGCCGTCAAGGATGCGCTCGACTTGTGCCTGTCGTGCAAAGGATGCAAGGCCGAGTGCCCGTCGTCGGTGGATATGGCGGCGTACCGCGCGGAGTTTTTCTCGAACTACTATCGAAATCATCGGCGTCCGCTGTCGTCGGCGTTCTTCGGCAGATTGAACGAAGTCGCGCGGCTCGCGTCTTACGCACCGTCGCTCGCCAATGCCTTGGCGCATGCACCGGTGTTGGAAGATTTCGCTAAAAAAACGCTCGCGATTCATTCTGAGCGCGAGTTGCCGCGTTTTGCGAGGCGGACTTTCCGATCATGGTTCGAGCGCAGGACGGCTCCCAGAGCGCGCACGCGCGAAGTCGTCATGTTTCCCGACACCTTCAACAACTTTTTCGAGCCGCACGTCGCAATCGCCGCGGTCGAGGTCCTCGAGCGCGCCGGGTTTCGCGTGATCATTCCACGCGCCGAGCTGTGCTGCGGCCGCCCGCTCTACGATCAGGGAATGCTCGAGCGGGCGAAGGCGCGCCTGACAGACGTGATGGACGTCCTCGATCCGTTCGTCGCCGTCGGCATTCCGATCGTCGGGCTGGAGCCGAGTTGTATCCTGACTTTTCGCGACGAGTTGCCGTCGCTTTTCTCAGAGGACCCCCGGGCGAAGGCGATTGCATCGAGCGCTTTCCTGCTCGACGAGTTCCTGGTTCGTGAGGCGCCAGACTTCGCGCCGCCCGCGCTCCGGCGGCGAACAATCGTGCAGGGGCATTGCCATCAAAAGGCGATCGCAGGAATCGGCGACGAGGTCACGCTGCTGTCGCGCGCGGCCGGCGCGCAACTCGAGGTGCTCGACGCGGGATGCTGCGGGATGGCCGGTGCGTTCGGCTACGACCGCGAGCATTTCGAGGTGTCGAAAGCGATCGGCGCGCGAGTTTTGATTCCCGCAATCGAAAAGGCGGCGCCCGACGCGATCATCGTCGCCGATGGATTCTCGTGCCGCTCGCAGATTCGGCATTTCTGCCCGTCGCGCCGCCCGATGCATCTGGCGGAAGTGCTGAACCTCGCGCCCGGCGGCCGGTAGGCGAAACGCCGCTCGCTGCGATACTGTCGCTGGACGAAGGAGTTCTGAAAAAATGCGACTTGGAATCACAATCCCGTTCGAACCGTTCAACGGCATTCATT
>JBAWCX010000165.1:0-1849 GCA_049590495.1 Binatus sp. (SeqCode) | reverse complement strand
CGGTCAATCTGATTTGCTTGAGCGACTCAGACCGCGTCTGCGATGAGCCGGACGATGTCGCGCCGCGGCGTGGCCCCGGTAGAAATGTCGCGACATCTCCTATCGGACCGGAAACCGGCGCCTTCTTTGTTACCGTAAGAGCCTCCCGCGAGGCTGTCCCTGTCCCGGACCTCTCCCCTCGCGACGATACCTGGACGGGTCTCGAAGTTGACCAGACGCTCGGCCAACTCATGAGCGAGGCTCGCAAGCGTCGAGGTCTCTCGCGCGATCAGGTAGCGAGCGAGACACACATTCCCGCTTACTATGTGCGCATGATCGAGAGCGACAGCTACGACGCCATCCCCGATCAACTCTACCTCCTGCCCTTCTTCGAGCGCTACGCAATTTTTCTCGGCCTCGACGCTCGCAAAGTCGTGTCGCAGTTCCTAAGCGACTTCGAAAAGTCCGAGAACGAGATAATCATACCAACAGCTCCGACCAGCGCGGCAGCGAAGGTTCTTTCGGACGCAACGGCTCTGCTGAAATCGAGATGGAGACAAATCGCGGCCGGCACGGCGGCCGCGGTAGTCGCGGTCCCTGTCATTGTGTGGAGTTTCGGAACGATACGCACCATCCGCAGCCACTCGGCCGAAACGACATTGGCCGTCTCGCCCGGCATCCCGCCCGCGACCGACACTCGATCATCCGCCGCCAGAGAGAATCCCACTCGCGCGCCTGACTCTAATGCAGCGCCGCCCCCGATCGCCGTGGCAAGCGCAACCCCTCAAATCGCCGAGCAATCGCGCAGCCCGATCCATCAGCAACGACGCCGAGGCCGCAGCCGAAAGCTCAGTCACCGTCTCCGACGGTCGAGACGCGGGGTCACATAAACTGAGAGAGACCGCGAGATTCACTTGGTCGATGCGACAAATCTGTCGATCACGTCGGCGATCTCATCCGGCTTGTCTTCTTGCAGAAAATGGCCGGCGTCAGTGATTGTGACGTGCTTCTGCCCTTTGGTTCCCGGCACGCGATTCTGAAAAATCCGCTCGCCTCCTTTCGTCACCGGGTCAGAATCGCTGAACGCGGTCAGAAAAGGCCTGGTGAACTTCTCCAGAACTTTCCATGCGGCCTTGTTCTCGGCGACCGAGCCGTGTTCCGGCGTAATCGGAACCAGCAGCGGAAAGCGACGCGCGCCCGCCTTGAACGATTCGTCCGGGAACGGCGCGTCGTACGCAGCTTTCTCGGTCTCGCTCAGGCCGCGCCGGCATCCCATGCCCACAATCTGTCCGATCGGCAGTGTGGGTGTGCTCTGGCTGAACTCGAGCCATCGCTTGAACCCTTCGCTGAGTCCCTCGCCGGTCGGGAGCCCCGTATTCGCCACCACCACGCGTGCAAATCTTTCGGGAAACGCGGCCACCAGCCGAAGCCCAATCAATCCGCCCCAGTCCTGGCAGAAGAGCGTGATGTCCGTCAGTCGCGTCTCCGCCAGCCAATCGCTCATCCATCGCACGTGACGCTCAAAAGTGTAGTCCGATTGCTGGGCAGGCTTGTCCGAGCGGCCGAAGCCGACGAGGTCGGGCGCGACCACGCGATGGCCGCGCGCTGCCAGATTCGCGACTATCCGCCGATAGAGGAACGACCACGACGGCTCGCCATGCATGAGCAACACGGGACTCGCATCCGGCGGGCCTTCATCGAGATAGTGGATGCGCAGGGCGGTGCCGTCGGAATCCTTCACTTCGCAATAGTGCGGAGTGAATGGAAAATCCGCCAGGCTGGCGAATCGCGCGTCGGGAGTTCTCAGAATCTTCAAAGGGCACCTCGCAGAGAATTAGTTGCCTGACGCGCGCAACCTGCTCCATTCATC
>JBAWCX010000164.1:0-15108 GCA_049590495.1 Binatus sp. (SeqCode) | reverse complement strand
CTCCGCGGTCGGACGTTAGTGTCTAAAGCGTACAATCAGAACAATCGTTCAGACCGCAGTGTAAAGTCGGCGCGCCTTTCTATCGACCCCGCCCATCAGTCTAAGCTACATATGGATCGGGATGGATCTCGAACTCACTGAAGCACAACTCGGCGCCCGCGACGTCGCCCGCCGCTTTGCGCGCGAGAAGCTGGGACCGATCGGCGTCGAGGCCGACCGCTCCCATCGATATCCCGCCGAAGCGATCGACGAGCTCGCCCGGCTCGGGATGCTCGGCATCTTCCTTCCCGAACAATACGGCGGCGCCGGTCTCGATCACGTCGCCTATTCGCTGGTGCTAGAGGAGCTCGCGGTCGAATGCGCGTCGACCGCGGTCATCATGTCGGCCCATTGCTCGCTCGCGTCGTGGCCGATTCTCGGACTCGGCACCGCGAACCAGAAGAGTCACTTTTTGCCAAAGATGGCGACTGGCAGCTGGCTCGGGTGCTTCGCCTTGACCGAGCCGCAAGCCGGCTCCGACGCCGCGGGTCAGAAGACGCGCGCGGTGCTCGACGGCGACTCTTACGTGATCAACGGCACCAAGAATTTCATTACCAATGCGCCGCAGTCGAAGGTGGCGATCGTGTTTGCGATGACCCAGCCCGACAAGGGACACCACGGGATCAGCGCGTTCGCCGTCGAGACCAGCACGCCAGGATGGGCCGTCACCCGGGTCGAAGACAAGATGGGGATCCACGGCGCGCATTCCGCGCAGCTGAGCTTTTCGGACATGCGCGTGCCGCGCGAGAATCTGTTGCTCGAAGAAGGGCAGGGCTTCAAGGTCGCGATGAAGACGCTCGACGGCGGCAGGATCGGCATCGCGTCGCAAGCGCTCGGAATCGCGCGCGCGTCGCTCGAGGCGTCGTTGAAATACGCACAGGAACGGCTGACATTCGGCAAACCGATCTCGAGTTACCAGGCGATCCAGTGGAAGCTTGCCGACATGGCGGTCGAGATCGATGCGGCCCGCCTGCTGACGCATCGCGCGGCCACGCTGAAAGATCGCGGCGAGCCGTGCACCAAGGAATCCGCGATGGCGAAGCTGTTCGCCGCTGAGACCGCGATGAAGTCGGCGACCGAGGCGGTGCAGATTCACGGCGGCTACGGCTACACCAAGGAGTTCAAGGTCGAGCGCTTTTTCCGCGACGCCAAGATCACCGAGATCTACGAAGGTACCTCCGAGATTCAGCGCCTGGTAATCGCAGGCAGCGTGCTCGAAAATCGGTGAGACTCGATTCGTGAGCAACAAAAAGAAATGGCTCGAGACGACCTACAAGCAGGCGAGCGAGCGTCCGGTCCGTTTCTCGACCGTGTCCGACATGGAGCTCGACCCGCTCTACACGCCCGACGACATAAACGGCTCGTACGATGATGCGATTGGCAACCCCGGCGAGTTTCCGTACACACGTGGTGTGTACGGCTCGATGTATCGCGGGCGTTTGTGGACGATGCGCCAGTTCGCCGGCTTCGGCCTCGCCGAGGATACTAACGCGCGCTTCCACTTTCTGCTCGGCCAGGGTCAGGACGGGCTGTCCACCGCGTTCGATATGCCGACGCTGATGGGCTACGACGCCGACCACGAGCGTGCGCTCGGCGAAGTGGGACGCGAGGGCGTCTCGGTCTCGACGGTTTACGACATGGCGACGCTGTTCGATCGAATCCCGCTCGACAGGGTCAGCACCTCGATGACGGTGAATTGTTCGGCGTCGATCCTGCTCGCGATGTACCTTGTGGTAGCCGAGCGAAATGGAATTCCGTGGGATCGCGTCGGCGGAACGATTCAGAACGACATGCTCAAGGAGTACATCGCGCAGAAGGAATGGATTTGCCCGCCGCTTCCGGCGCTGAGAATCGTCACCGACATGATCGAGTTCTGCGCGCGCAAAGTTCCGCGCTGGCACGCCGTGTCGATCTCCGGCTACCACATCCGCGAAGCCGGCTCGACTGCGGTGCAGGAATTGGCGTTCACGATTGCCGACGGCATCTGCTACGTCGATGAAGCGGTCAAGCGCGGGATTGCCGTCGATGAGTTCGCGCAGCGGCTGTCGTTCTTCTGGAATCTGCACAATGATTTTCTCGAGGAGATCGCCAAGCTTCGCGCCGCGCGCCGGATGTGGGCGCGAATCATGAAGGACCGTTTCGGTGCGAAGAATCCGAAATCGATGATGCTCCGCACGCATGCACAGACCGCGGGCGCGTCGCTGACCGCGCAGCAGCCGATCAACAATGTGGTCCGCGTGGCGATCCAGGCGCTGGCGGGCGTGCTCGGCGGAATTCAGTCGCTGCACACCAATTCGATGGACGAGACGCTCGCGCTGCCCACTGAGCAGGCCGTGATGGTCGCGCTGCGCACGCAACAGGTCATCGCCGAAGAGACCGGCGTGACCAACACGATCGATCCATTCGGCGGCAGCTACGCGGTCGAAGCGCTCACCGACAGGATGGAGCGCGAGGCGAACGATTATATCCGCCGTATCGACGAGATGGGCGGGATGGTTAAGGCAATCGAGACCGGCTATCCGCAGCGCGAGATCGCCGAGGCCGCATTTCACTTTCAGCGTCAGCTCGAGCAGGGAGTCAAGACGGTCGTGGGCGTGAACAAGTATTCAATCCCCGAGGAAATTCCGATTGCGACGCTCAAGATCGATCCGGCGATCGAAGAGCGTCAGATTCAGCGCGTCCGCAAGGTCAAGCGCGATCGGAACGCCGTCGCCGTCAAGGAAGCGCTCGCGCGCGTCTCCGAGGCGTGCCGCTCCGGCGAGAACCTGATGGGCCCGATTTGCGAGGCGGTGCGCCGCGACGCGACTGTCGGCGAAGTGTCGGATATCTTTCGCGCCGAGTTCGGCGTGTACACTGATCCAGGCTGGATTTAGGCGATGGCGGAAAAGAGACTCAGAATTCTGGTCGCGAAACCCGGACTCGACGGTCATGATCGCGGCGCGAAGATTATCGCGCGCGCGCTGCGCGATGGCGGCTTCGAGGTCATTTACACCGGGCTTCATCAGACGCCCGAAATGATCGCGGAGGCCGCCGTGCAGGAAGATGCCGACGCGGTCGGGCTCAGCGTGCTGTCGGGCGCGCACATGACGCTGTTCCCCGAAGTGATGCGCCTGCTCAAGGAGCGCGGCGCCGGTGAGATCGCGGTATTCGGCGGCGGGATTATTCCTGATGACGACGCCGTCAAGCTCAAAGAGCAGGGCGTGCGGCAGATTTTCACTCCAGGCGCGTCAACTGAAGACATCGTAAAGTGGGTGCGCGAGAATGTCGCGGCGCGCTCTTAGGTTCAAATGGATTTCGATCTGACCGAAGAGCAGCGGCGCATCCGCGAGACGCTGACCGACTTCGCCGAGCGCGAAATCAAACCGCACTCGACCAAGTGGGACAAGGAAGAGACCTTCCCGCGCCATATCGTCGAGCAGCTCGGACAGCTCGGATTTCTTGGCGTTGCATTTCCGGAGAAATTCGGCGGCGGCGGCGCAGATACTCTGTCGCAGGTGCTCGTCGTCGAGGGGCTCTCGCGCTACGACGCGTCGATTGGGCTCACGTGCGCCGCGCATATGTCGCTGTCGACGGGACATATCGCCGCGTTCGCATCCGACGAGCTGCGCGATCGTTACGTTCCAAACATGCTGCAGGCGAAGAAGCTCGGTGCATGGTGTCTGACCGAGCCAAGCTCGGGCTCGGATGCGGCCGCGATGCGCACCAAGGCCACGCGCGTCGGCGATAACTATTCGATCAACGGCACGAAGATGTTCATCACCAACGGCACGGTCGCCGACGTGTATGTCGTGATGGCGATCACCGACCAGGCGCGCGGGCGCGACGGCGTGTCGGCGTTCATTGTCGATCGCGGCACGGCCGGACTCTCCAACGGAAAGAAAATCGAAAAGCTGGGATTGCGCGTATCCGACACGGCCGAAGTCATCTTCGAAAACGTCACGGTGCCAGCGCGCAACCTGGTCGGCGAGCTCGGCGCCGGTTATCGGCAGACGCTCAAGGTGCTCGAGGCGGGAAGAATCGGAATCGCGGGATTCGCGGCGGGAATCGCGCGCGGCGGGTTCGAGGAAGCGCGCGCGTACGCACTCGAGCGCGGCCAGTTCGGCAAGAAGATTGCCGAGTTCCAGGCGATTCAGTGGATGTTTGCCGACATGGCGACGCGAATCGACGCGTCGTGGGTGCTTATCTGTCGCGCCGCCGCGCTCAAGGATGCGGGCAAGCCGTTCGCTCGCGAAGCCGCGATGGCAAAGCTGTTCGCGTCGGAAACCGCGATGTGGTCGACGATCAAAGCCGTGCAGATTCACGGCGGTTACGGCTACGTCACCGACTTTCCGGTCGAGCGTTACATGCGCGACGCCAAGCTCTCGGAAATCGGCGAGGGCACCAGCGAAGTGCAGCGCATGATCATCGCCAAGTCGCTGCTGCGCGACGGCTACCTGCCCGCCTGATCGTTCAATCTTCCAGCAGATCTTCCTGGATTAAGGCGAGTTCGGCGGGCGCGAGGCCGATTACCTCGCGCATGAAGCCTTCGATGCCGCCGTTCTCGTCGATTAGTTCGAAGACCGGGTCGAGTTGCTCGGCTGCTAACGGAACCTTGGTGAAGACGAGATTGCTTTCGAGAAAGTCGGCGACGATTCGATCGCGATCTACGCCGAGCATCGAGAGCAGCATCGCGGCGCCGACTCCAGTGCGGTCGCGGCCGGCGGAACAATGGAAGAGCAGGGGATAAACGTCGCGCTCGGCGAGCAATTTGAAGAAGCGGCGCCAGTCGCGGCGGAAGTGCATCACGAGCGCGAGATGCTCGCGGCCGGGCTCGGGGGCGACGCGAGTATAACCCTGGTCGTTGAACCATTCGTCGCCCATCGGAATGTGTTCCCATCGTATGCCTTGACGGGAAGCCGGCACGGGCGCGCCCAGGTGCTTCACTTCGGCTCGGCTTTGGAGAGTGACGAGGGTGCGGAGTTTGAGCCGGCTAATGGGACTCTCGGCCGGCACCTCGGCGAGATGCGACGAGCGAAAGATCATCCCAGCGCGGACGCGGCGGCGATTGGCGGCGGGATGACCACCGAGGTCGCGGAAGTTTTGCGCGGCGTAGCCGCGGAGTAGTTCGAAGTCGACGACGACGCGCGGCTGTTCGGTTTTCTCGTCCGCGTTCTCGGTCTTGTTCTCGTTTTTCGGCAAAGGATTACAACGCCCCACTTTCCTTCACGAGTTTAACAGGGCTCGCCGCGGCGGCCAAAGGAAAGAGTGCCGCACCAGGGGCCTTGCTTCATACACTGCGGTTGGTTAATAGACTGGAGTCTAGTTATATGGCTGAGTATAGCGAGAGTTCTGCTGTTCATGTCGTTGCGGCGGCGCCGGTTTCGCGGCGCGAGCGCAAGAAGGGGCGCACTCGCGCCGATATTTACAATGCCGCGATGAACCTGTTTCTACGGCGCGGTTTCGATTCGGTTACGATCGAAGATATCTGCGACAGCGCCGACGTGGCGCGCGCGACTTTTTTTCTGCATTTTCCGGCCAAGGAAGCGCTGCTCATCGAATATGGCGAGCGCGCCAACGACGAGCTGGCCGCCGCGATTGCCGAGTATCGCGGCAGCTCGACCGCGAAGTTGCGGATGGCGCTGAAGATGCTGGCCGAGCGGGCCGTGCGACATCCTGATGTGGTGCGACTGGTGATGCGCGAGATGCTCGCGAGGCCGCGCCTGCTCAGCGAACATGACGAGAAGACGGCCGATTTGATCAACCTGCTGGCGACGGTTATTCGACGTGGGCAGAAGAGCGGCGAGTTTCGGCGACGGACGAAGCCGACGGTCGCGGCTCTGACCGCATGCGCGGCGTTTTTCGCGCTCATCTACACGTGGGTGCGGCATGACGGGAAGATCGATATCGAGGGCGCCGTCGGTGACACGTTGGACATCATTTTGAACGGGATCAGTGAGAAGAAATCCAAGCGGTCCACGCTGCTTCGAAGGACAAGCATCTAGATGGGAAACACTCATGCGATTGTGATTGGCGGCAGCATGGCGGGGCTTTGTGCTGCGCGCGTGCTTAGCGGGTTCTATGACAAGGTTACGGTGATTGACCGCGATGCTTATCCTGCCGGCGCGCATGAGCGGCCCGGCGTTCCGCAGAGTCGCCACGTTCATGCGCTGCTGATGCGCGGCAGGCTCGAACTGGACGGGCTCTTTCCGGGTTTCGAGAAGACCATGCTCGAGCGCGGCGCACTCGAGATAAACTTCGGTAGCGACTTCGCCGCACTTAGACCGGACGGATGGGCCGAGCGGCGCCCGAATTCGATCACGACCCTGTTTGCGAGCCGCGTGCTGATCGAGGCGACCGTGCGAGAGCTGCTCCGCCGGATCCCAAACGTCGAGCTGATCGAGCGCGCCGAGGCGGTCGGCTTCGAGACGCTGCGCGGCGACTCGATTCGGGTGAGTGGAGTAAAAGTAAATCCGCGCGACGGCGGCGCCGCGTTTACGCTGAGTGGAGACCTGATCGTCGATGCGAGCGGGCGTACGACCAAGATTCCGTCGTGGATCGAAGCGATGGGCCTGCCGATGCCGCCCGAGACGGTCGTCGATTCGCATACCGGGTACGCGTCGCGATGGTACAAAACGAATCCTGAGCGCCGCCCGAAAAATTGGTGGTGGAAGGGTATCTGGATCGATCCAATCGCGGAGAATTTCTCGACCGCCGGCGTGCTGTTCCCGGTCGAAAACAATCGAATGATCGTCTCGCTGGCGGGGATCGGAGGACATTATCCGCCCAGCGACGAGGCCGAATTTACCGCCAAGCTCTCGCAACTCCGCTCTCCGATAATCGCGGAGGAAGTCGCCCTAGCGGAGCCGATGTCGCAGGTCTATTCGTACCGGCAGATGGCTAATCGCTGGAGGCATTACGACAAATGGGGCGCGCGGCTCGACGGGTTCGTCGCGCTCGGCGATTCGTCGTGCGCATTCAATCCCGTCTATGGGCAGGGGATGACCTCGGGCGCGTTGTCGGCGCTGATGCTCGGCGAGTGCTTGAAACAGAATGGCATCAACGACGTCGAAGTCCCACGAAAATTTTTCAAAGAGCAGGCGCGTTTCCAGGCCGAGCCGTGGAGCCTCGCGACGGGCGCTGATTTCAGAATTGCGGGCACTGAAGGCACACGGCCGATGATTAGTCGTATGATCGATCCGCTACTGGGAAAAATGTTCGCGGTGGCCAACGACGATCCGGCTATCGGCGACCGGATTGGCGAAGTAATCAACATGATGAAGCCGCCGTCGGCGCTGTTCGAGCTGTCGTTGCTGAAACTCATCGCTAAGGCCTGGTCGCGGCGGCTGATAAGGCGGAGGCCACAGAGGGAAACAGCAGCGATGCCCCCGCTAGCACTGGGAGCCGAGGGCTAGGAAACAACTACTGCGATAGTTACTGTTGGTTTTGTTGGCTGGAGTTGCTGCCTGAGTTAGATGGCTGGGATAGATCTGGTTGAGGTTCTATCTGTAGTTCTACTGACATTATTTGCTTGCCGCCCTGGCTTCTATAAACGCCGCGCATTGGCGGGACGTCCGAGTAGTCACGGCCTATAGCTACTCTTATGTGACGCTCATCTACCATGCATCCGTTGGTTGGATCGAAGCCCGTCCATCCCTGGCCCGGTAGCTGTGCTTCCAGCCAAGCGTGGCTGGCTTGTGCCCCTACGCTTTCGACGGTCGACTTCGCGGCAGGAGCCAGGTAGCCGGAGACGTAGCGGACTGGGATGCCGGCTAGGCGGAGCACGCCGATAGTTAGATGCGCAAAGTCCTGGCATACGCCGCCGCCCACTGAGAGTATTTCGTCGGCAGTTGATTGCACCTTGGTCATTCCGGGCTCGTAAACGAACTGGTCGCGGATGAAGGCGACGACGCGGTTCGCATAGGCAGCTACGTCTTCCGAGGGATCCGGCTTGGCGAGCCAGAAGAACTTGCGCATCGGCTCGCTGAACGGAACGTGGCGGCTCGCGCTTAGGAAGTCGTACTCGACGCGATTGCGCACGTGGTCCTCGAGCAGGAACTCGCCGAACGGCATCGGAGTCGCGGCGGGTTGCGGACCGGGTACGCATTCGACGAGAGATTTCGCGGTGACGACAAGGCTCGGGTGGCGATCGTGAATCGAAAAGCATTGGACGCGATTACCGTAGTAGTCGTCGTATTCTAACGTGGACGCGTCGGGAGTGATTTCCAGTTCGAACTGGACGCACCGCTGGCGCGAGCCGTCGAGCGGCTTCATCCGCACTTCGTTGTGCGAGTCGTAGGCCGGCATCTGGTACTCGAAGCGGGTGGTGTGGCAGATCCGCAGCAGCATCCCGTCAACTCAATCGCTCTTCAGGTAGCGTTGAAAGACCTCGTCGCCGAGCGCGGCGCATCCGTCCTGAATCTGAAGAAGAAACTGGTGCAGGCCGGATTTGATCACCTCGAGCGAGCGCTTCGAACGCATCAGGGCCAGCAGTTCTTCGAGCTGCGACGATGGCGGCGACGGCTCGGGCGCCTGGCTCTTGATGCGGTTGAGCGAGGTCTCGAGCATCGCCAGCGCAAATCGCGCCGAACGCGGAAAGGTCGGATCGAAGAGCAGGATCTCGACGACGTTGTCGATTCGGATCGAGTTGCCGAAGCGCTTGCGATAAGCCTCGAGGCCCGACGCGCTGCGCAGCACGGCCGCCCATTGCAGGATGTCGAGCGAGCCGCCGACGTCTTCCAGCCGCGGCAGCAGGAAGTGGTACTTGACGTCGAGCATGCGGGAGACGTCCTCGGTGCGCTCGAGCATGATGCCGAGTTGCATGAAGTCGTAGGCGATGTCGCGCGGGATGGTGCTTTGGCGGATGCCGGACAGTCGATAGAAGCTGTCCTTGAGATCGGCGAAGAACGCGAAGACGCCCGGCGAGACGAAAAGTTCCGGCGTCCATTCCTGCGCGTCGAGATAGAGTGTGTTGAGGTCGAGCCACAGCTCGGAGGAAATGTAGTGGCGTAGCGAGATGGCGTTGTTGCGGGCGGTGTTGATGCAAGTGCGAATCGAATTTGGATTCTCGGTATCCAGCGCGAAGAAATTGAGAATGGAGGCGTCGTCGGCCTTCGTGTAGGACTCGGCGAACAGTTCACGCTCGCCGAAAATCGCGAGCAGCGGCGCCCACGGCTGCGCGTCGCGCGGCGGGCTCTCGATTAAGAGATGGTAGTTGACGTCGAGCAGGCGCGCGCGCCATTCGGCTCGTTCCAAATTGCGAGCGGTCCAGAAGAGATGACTCGCGATACGCCGGAGCATCAGGCCTCGAGCACCCAGGTGTCCTTGCTGCCGCCGCCTTGAGATGAGTTCACGATCAGAGAACCTTCGCGCAGGGCGACGCGGGTCAGACCGCCGGCCAGCACGCGCGGCTTGGCGCCGAGCAGCACGAACGGGCGAAAGTCGATATGCCGCGGCGACAGCTGCATCCCGCTCTCAGAGCCATTGTGAATGATCGTCGGATGGACCGATAAAGCGATGACGGGCTGCGCGATGAAGGCGGAAGGATCGCGAATGATTCGTTCGCGAGTCGCGGCCAGTTCGGCCTCGTCTGCCTTGGGACCGATCACGACGCCGTAGCCGCCGGACGCACCGGTAGGCTTGACGACGTAGCGCTCGAGGTTTTTGAGCACCTGCTCGCGCACCTCGGCGTCGCGCAGCAGGTAGGTCTCCACGATGGGAAGAATCGGCTCTTCGGCGAGGTAGTAACGAATCATCGCAGGCGTGTACGCGTAGATGGCTTTGTCGTCGGCGACTCCCGTGCCGACGCCGTTGGCGATAGCGGCGTTTCCAGAGCGCAGAACTGCGGTTAGGCCGGCGACGCCGAGCAGAGAATCGGGGCGGAAGACCAGGGGGTCGAGGAAGTCGTCGTCGATGCGCCGGTAGAGGACGTCAATTTGGCGCAGGCCATGAACGTCCTTCATGTAGAGTTTGCGATCGACGCAGACCAGGTCCACGCCTTCGACCAACTCGATGCCCATTTGCTGCGAGAGGAAGACGTGCTCGAAGAACGCGGAGTTGAACGGACCCGGCGTGAGCAGCGCGATGGTGGGATTGGATTTGCCGGCGGGCGACATCTCCATCAGGCATTGCAGCAGGTCGGCCGGATAGCGCTCGACGCTGCGCACCCGCGATGCGCGCATGAGAGTCGGGACCAGGCGCGTCATCACAACCCGATTTTCGATGACGTAGGAAACGCCGCTTGGGGTGCGCACGTTGTCTTCGAGGACGTAGAAGCGCCCGTCGGCGCCGCGCACGAGATCGATTCCGGCGACGGTGACGAAGTTGCCCAGCGGAGGCTTGATGCCGACGGCGGCGCGGCGAAACTGCGGGCATCCGAGAACCAGGTCGCGCGGGACGACGCCGTCGGACAGGATGCATCCATCACCGTAAACGTCGGCGAGGAAGGCATTGAGCGCGCGCACGCGTTGAATGAGCCCGGCCTCGAGCGTGGCCCAGGTCGCGGCGTCGATGACGCGCGGAATCGGATCGAAGGGAAAGATGCGCTCAGAGCCGTCGGCGGCGCCGTAGACGTTGAAGGTCACGCCCATGCGGCGGAACATCCGGTCGGCGCGCGCGCAGATTTCCGTGAACTGCGCCGGTGGCATCGAAAACAGCGTATCAATGACAGGCCCGCATCCACTGCGCGGACCTCTGGAGATGTCGAACATCTCGTCGAAAGCGCTCGCGTCGTGCTTGTACGCCGCCCAAACGGGCACCGCCTTGCCTGTTTCGGAAACAGTCGCAGTCATGGTAGATCACCCCACCGCCTACACTGGCGCGGAATTCATCATCGCCAGCACGGCCGGTGTTATTTGAAGAGCAATCGACGGGCCAGAATCAGGCTCGGATTTCGGCAGCGCTTTGATCGAGATAGGCCTGGTAATCGAGGTTGGTCGCGAGCAGGTGAGCGTGCGTGCCGGCGGCGGCAATCGTACCGTCGTGAATGAAGAAGACGCGGTCGCAGGCAGCGAAGGTGTTGGAGCGATGGGCGACGATGATGACGATTCGATCGCGCGCGAGGGCGGTCAGCGTATCAATTAGATCGGACTCGCTGGCGGGATCGAGTGGCGCGGTAGGCTCGTCGAGGACGATGATTTCAGGGCGTCGAAGCAGGGCGCGCGCGATGGCGATTCGCTGCTTTTGTCCGACCGACAGGCGCGCGCCACGACGTCCGAGCATGGTTACGTAACCGTCGGGGAGCCGATCTATAAATTCCGCCGCACCCGCCATCGCGGCCGCTTCACGAACGTCGGCATTCGACGCGTCCGCGGTTCCGTAGCGGATGTTGTCCTCGATCGAAATCGAAAACAGCGACTCATTCTGAAATACGAACCCGACGCGCGCGCGAATCGCGTCCGGTGCGACGGCGCGCGAATCGACGCTGTCGAAGGCGATCGTTCCAGCCGACGGTTCGACGAAACGCGGAATCGAATAGATGAGCGTGGTCTTGCCGCATCCGCTCGGTCCCGCCAGCGCGACCATCTGGCCGGCGCGCATCGACATCGTCACGTCGTGGAGGATGGTGACAGCGCCGTAGCCGATTGCGACGCCGCTGAATTCCAGGCTGCCGACACGTACCGCGAGTCCGCTGCTACGTCCGTCGGCGACCGGCTCGGCGAGGTTGTCGAGCACACTATGCACGCGCCGGAGTCCCGCGACCGACGCCTGCACCGAGGCCCACGTGCTGCCGATGATACCCATAGGCTTCGCCAGCATCCCGCCGTAGCCCGCGAGCAGCACGATGTCGCCGAGCGTCATCCGGCCGGCAATCACCTGCATCATCAGATAGTAGAGGCCATATCCGAGTAGCACGCAGCAGACGGGCGCAACCACGACCACGATCGCGAAAATGATCGCGAGCATGCGGAGCGTTGAGCTGAAGGAATCCCAGCTGGCTGCGTCGACGGCGGCGGTCTCGCGCGCCTCCTGCCCGAACGCCTTGATGAGTTGGACCTGCGCGACGCGCTCCTCGAAGGCCGCCATCACCTTGCTGCCGCTCTCGCGCATCGACTGGCTCTGCGCGCGCAGGAGGCGTCCAAAGAAGGTGCTGCCGATGGCGACGACGGGCAGAAAGAGAATCGCGACGAGGATAATCACCGGCTCGTTGCTGAATTGGAAGGAGAGTACGATGATCGCCATCACGAACATCAAAACCGACATGATTGGCGCGAGCACGCCCCGATAAAATAGCGGGCCGATCGACGCGCTGTCGTACATCACGCGGAAAACGGCGTCACCGATTTTCTGATCGGCATAAAGCGCAAGCGGCGAGCGCAAAAATCGTTCGTAGATCGCGGTGCGCAGCGACTGGTTCATCCGCTGCGTGAGATCGATCGTGACGCGCGACTCCAGGTAGCCGAACAGGCCGTTCCACAGGCTACCGCCGTCGTTGGCGTCGTTGGCGGTGATGCCGGCCTGGTCGAGTCCGCCGCTCTCGACGTTGGTGCCGAGCGACTGCGCGTCGCCGTGGATCATCCCGACCAGGATCACGGCGAGCGCCAGGAATATCGTGACTGCGACGAGCAGACCGGTGCGGCTGGCGCCGACCATCGGGGTGAGAATCGCGGCCGGAATGCCGGTCATCGGATGGCCGTCGATGACGTTGTCGATGACGATTTTCAGCGGCCACGGCGTCATCAGAAAGAAGGTCAACGAGACGAAAACCAGTGCGCACTTGATTGCGACGAGCCGGCGATAGCGGCTGACGAACGGCCAGCTCTTAACCAGCAGGCGCCAGGCCTCTCGCCAGGTGAGCGGGGCCTGTTCGCCGGCATAGAGAAGATCCGCGCGCGAGTCAGGCATTGCTTACCTCGCGAACCTGAACGTCGTCGAGGGCGGATCCGTCGGCGGCAATGAGCCGGCCTGCGGCAAGCTGGTACATTCGGTCAGCGCGAGACGCGGTGGTGCGGCGATGAGTCGCGAGAATCACCATGCGCTGCCCGGGAGCTTCGTTCACCCATTCGCGCAAGCCGCGCATCACGGCGTCTTCAGTTGCCACATCGAGCGACGAGGTCGGTTCGTCGAGCAGCAGAATCGGTGCGTCGCGCAGAATCGCACGGGCGAGGCCGATTCGCTGCGCCTGTCCGGCCGAAAGCTTGGAGCCCTTCTCGCCGAGCATCGTGTTGAGGCCGGCCGGCAGCGAACCAACGAAGTCGGCGAGGCCGGCGCGGCGAATCGCTTCGACAACTTCGGACCTCGACGCGTCGGGGCGTCCATACGCGACGTTGTCCTGAAGAGTCGCGCTGAAGAGCGGATTTTCCTGCAGCGCGACGGAAAGCATCCCGCGCCACGCCGGAAGTTCGAAGTCGTCGATGGGCTCGGCGTCCAGCAGGATACGGCCCGCAGCCGGATCGAAGAATCTCACGATGAGCGAGATGATGGTGCTCTTGCCCGAACCGCTAGGTCCTGCGATCGCGGTGATTTCACCGACGCGCGCCTCGAGACTCACACCGCTGAGGACGGGCGTGCGCGGATCGTAGCCGAAGGTCACCTGGTCGAAACGCAGCATCGTCGCGGATTTTGGCGGGATCCCACGGCCGCTCCTGACGCTTTGCTCGGGCGTTTGGCCGAGCATCTCGAACACGCGCGAGATCGCGACGACCACGTCCTGCATACTGCCCCACAGGTCCGTCAGATTTCGCGTGCGCGCACTGAAGTGGGCGAACAGCGTGATCGAACCCTGGAACAGTCCCAGCGAAACGGCAACGTGTGCGAGGCCGGCGGTTCCGCCCTCCATCACTTCAGTCGCGCCGACATAGAGCGCGGCAACGTAAGCGAGGCCGCGGACGGTGTTGGTCATGACGCGGTAGCGGGCAAGCATCAGGCGTGCGCGGCGGGCGGCGATGAAAGCGTCCCAGTTGTCGCGCGCGTAGCTTTCGGTTTCGAGAGTCTCGGTGCCGAAGGCTTTGACGGTCTTGATCGACGCGAGCGTCTCTTCGATGCGAGTTGTCGCACGCGCCATGGCCTCGCGCTCGCCGATGAAAGCGGTGCGCATCGAATCGGCGAACATCCACGCCAGTATGAGGTTCGCGGGCATCAGCAGGGCTGCGATCAGCGCCAAGCGGGAGTCGTACCAGAGCAGGTAGAGCAGCATGCCGAGGGCAGCGGGAACGAAAATCAGCGGCTGAAGGATCAAGCCGTAGATGACGCTCGGAATCGCCGCGGAATCCTGGAACATCCGGAAGATCGCGTCGCCGATCTTCTCCTCCGAATGAAAGCGGACGCTCAGCTCCTGCATGCGGGTGTAAAGATTGACGCGGAAGAGATTGCTGACGCGCTGTAAAATCCAAATCCCGTAGCCTAACAGCAGTCCAACGACAACCAAGCCGACTACCGCCGCGATGCCGCCGACGGTGCATGCGTGAATAAGGACCGTGCGCCGATCGGCAACCAGCGGCACGCGAAGCATCCACGCCTCGCCGGGCTTCAGGACACCGCCGTGACCGAGAACGTCGAAGAAAACCCGCACCAATCTGAGCCCGAGCAATCCGCCGATCAGCAGCGGCAGCGAAAGCAGAAACAGGTACAGCAGATGGCGGCGGTAGGGCCGGACAAACGGCCACACGCGCGCGACGAGCCGGAACACATCGCGCGAACGCAGTCGTCGAGCGACTGTGAACGCCAACTCGCTTGCATCCGGAGGTGCGGCGATGGCCGAGTCAGCGTTCAATCTAATTGCGTCAGCTCACTTGCCGGCAGCGGCGCCCGCAGTGGCCAGTATGTTGTCCTCGAGCACGAACTTCGACGTGCAAGCTACCTTGTTCTGGTTGGAGCCGAGGCCGTAAGTGCCCTCGAAGTCGGCAGCCACGCTGGCGAAGGTCGATTGGCGGGTCGGGGTCTCCAGCTTGACGGTTACGAGCGCGGTCCCATCTTCGAGCTTGTAGATCATCGTAACGGGGCCGGTCTCGCAGTATGCCCACTTGTGCCACGATTCGCCGTCGATGCCCGTCATCCTGGCGACGAGGGTGTGCGTTCTCTCATCCGCGCTGACGAGCTGGAAGTGGCTCTGCGACGAGTTGCCGAAGTACTGCTTAAGCGCGTGGAAAACTTCAT